>CAYWXG010000009.1:0-56021 GCA_964462445.1 uncultured Barnesiella sp.
TGCGAAAGTGCGAGAGTAGGTAACCGCCCTCTATCAGTTGAAGACGTCGAAGTTAACAGTAACTTCGGCGTCTTTTTTTGTGTCTATGGAGCGAAGGGTTACCAGCCTTCGGATGGTGGATAGGGGAGGGTGATTGTGAGGGCTGGTAAGCCCTCAGTCCATTGGGGTCAATTCATAATTCACAATTCATAATTGGGTGGTCGAAGTGAGGGCGCGGAGACCCTCACTCCATGGGCTGGCGCGGTGGGAGCATGAGGGCTGGTAAGCCCTCAGTCCATAGGCTGGCGCGGTGAAAGCATGAGGGCTGGTAAGCCCTCAGTCCATAGAAAGCCCTCGGTTCATTGGGGAGCCGTCCGGGATAGGTCGAAGGCCGGTAGGCCTTCGCACCATAGGGCTGGCGCGGTGGGACGAAGTGGGTGGTCGATGTGAGGGCGCGGAGGCCCTCACTCCATGGGCTGGCGCGGTATGGAGCGAAGGCTTTCCAGCCTTCGGAGGGTAATAAGGGGGTTTAAAATATCAGTAGCGCGAAGCTCGCGCTCCGCACTACCAATATTTCTAATTACTATTTGCTATGAGACTTTGTGTTTAGTATTAGAGGATAAGGGTTAAGTCCTAATGCTTTGGCAAAATTAATATCAACATGTGACACTATGGTTACAATGGTGGTACAATTTGTGTACAAAATATAATGTATGGTGGAAAATGTGATGTAAAATGGTAATAGTGAGGGGGAGGGGGTTCAATTCATAATTCATAATTCACAATTCATAATTGGGTGGTCGAAGTGAGGGCGCGGAGGGGTTCAATTCATAGAAAGCCCTCAGTCCATAGAAAGCCCTCAGTCCATAGGAAGCCCTCGGTTCATTGGGGAGCCGTCCGGGATAGGTCGAAGGCCGGTAGGCCTTCGCACCATAGGGCTGGCGCGGTGGGACGAAGTGGGTGGTCGATGTGAGGGCGCGGAGACCCTCAGTTCATAGGGGAGCCGTTCGGGATAGGTCGAAGGCCGGTAGGCCTTCGCACCATAGGGCTGGCGCGGTGAAACGATGTGAGGGCGCGGAGACCCTCACCCCATGGGCTGGCGCGGTGGAAGCATGAGGGCTGGTAAGCCCTCGGTTCATAGGAAGCCCTCGGTTCATAGGAGCCGTTCGGGATAGGTCGAAGGCTGGTAGGCCTTCGCACCATAGGCGGCGCGGTGAAACGAAGTGGGTGGACGATGTGAGGGCGCGGAGACCCTCACTCCATTGGGTTAAATAATGTTAAATAGTGGTTGATTGGTAGTTGAAAATGGTGAATTTGTTAGTATATTTGTAAAATTAAAAAGTGTAATTTAGCGAATTAGCTCATTGAAATGGGTTTGATTTGTGTAAATTATTGATTTGTTGCAGATTAGAGTTGAAGTCGGGTAGCAATAGTCGATGGACGTTTAATCTATATAATCGTGAATAATCGCGCGAGGAGGTAAAAATTCTCGGCAGTAGAAGGAAGAAGAATCTGGATCTTACTTACATTGGGAGAAGAAAAGTTTGCAATGTCGAAGAAATCTCGGAGAAGGAGAAGTTAGAATTTGTCCTTGGGCAACGTAGGTGCTTGAGGGTAAAAATTATTGAATAATTATCTGGAAACAAATTATTTAAATCAATCATACTTTAAATCATGAAAAAAATTTTATCATTTTTAGCTTTGCTGATGGTTGTCTTTGCGCTACCCAATAAGGCAAGCGCTTGGGATTATAGTGCAGGAACAGATCCGCAAAGGATAGTGTTACACTTTAATAACAATGTATCAGGAGAACATGAAATGACATTCTCTGGTGGTACTTGGAGTTATGAATTTACATCTACATTGGCTTACGTCAACTTTACTGTTAGATCGTATTGGAGCTCTACATCTTATGAGGAGTATTATGCAAATATTGGAACCGGCACGGTTGGAACATGGGTAAATGTAGCTAATAACCCCAAAAATGATGGAACATCATTTTATCATAGCGGATTAAACTCAGGAACAAAATATCGAATTGAGATAACATCAGGTACAGGAACTGATGCGTTTAAATTTCGATTTATTCCATCTAATTTATATATATATGATACAGATCCATTAACTAAGATAGGTACAGCAACTCCGGATGCAAATGGAGTATTTACATTTACTGTAGATTTGACTGATTCAGATTATTTTGTTCTTTCAACGGTAGATAGTACAAGTTGGGATTCAGTGAATTCGGACCGCTATAACTGTAGCACAACAACAACAATGGTAGATGGTTCGTCTACCTCATTTATTAAAACTACAGATAAAGCATGGAAAGCCGGTATTACAGGAACATACACAATCACAGTTGATTGGTCGGCAATGACTTTGACAACGAATGTAGTACCTGCAGATACTACCCCTGATACGTTGTATTTGGTTAATGATGGTACTGCGGGAACACAATCGGCGACAAATGATGGTAGCAATGTTTTCACATATAGCGTTTATTTCCATGCCGGAAATCAAATGTATTTGTCAACCGATGCTAATGGCGCATCAGGTTCTAACTATGGACCTTCATCGAGTGGCGATCTTGAATATGGCACCATATATAGCTTTGACAATGTTGATAGCAAATATTGGGTAGCACCGGTAGATGGTACATACGAAATCACAGTAAATTGGGATAACAGTACATTTACTGCAACATGGGTAGAGGATGTTCCGATCGATTTGCACTTGTTTGCAGATGGCGTATTGAAAAGTTCAGCAGTTCTAACCGACGGACAATTCACCTATTCAAATGTAGAATTAGAAGCAGGCGCTAAGTTGACATTGTCAACAATAGCAAATGGCACAAGCGGAATCTATACTCCCGGCTCGGCAGTTACGCTTATTGATAATGATTGGATGGATTTCTCATATTTAGATAATGGATATTGGGAGGCACCTGTAAAAGGAACATACGAAATTACCGTAGATTGGAATAGCAAGTCATTGTTGGCAACATGGGTAGAAGTGATGCCGGACGCGATGTACTTGTTTGTGAACGGCACAAAAGTAGACCCGGCGACAGCAGAGTCAGGCGATTTCACCTATGAAGTGGAATTGGCAAAGGGCGCACAGTTGGTATTGTCGACAGATGCAAGTGGAGCAGCGGGAACAAAATATACCCCCGGAGAAGCGACAGCACTCGTATATAATGAAGGCTCAACCTTTACATTGACTGATACAGGATATTGGACAGCTCCGGTAGCCGGAACGTACACAATCAGTGTAAGCTATTCAAGCAGAACTTTGGCAGCAACATGGGAGGCTGATTTCGAGCCCTTGTATTTGTATAGCAACACTCCGAGTTGGGCAACCAAGATAGCGACTCTCAATTCCAAGACCGGTATTTATACTGCCATTGTTAAGATGGGAGAAGGATCAATGTTTGTGTTGTCGACTAAGGACGCAACAGGAACAGACTATAACGGACTTAAGGATGAGATTTATACCCATGGTTCCGGTGAAACAACACTAACATCGGGTGAGGCGTCATCATTTTCGAACACAAATACCGGATGCTGGAAAGCACCTGAATCGGGTGAATATACCATCACTGTCGATTGGGAAAACAAGACGTTGACCGCAACATGGACAACTCCCGTTAAGAAGGTACACATGCCATTGAGCGAGGCTGATTTTGAGAATGGCAAGAAACACTACTTCATAGTAGGTAACCGTATGGGGGAATGGCGTTTGCTCCCTGAATGGGAGTTGAATGCCGATGCAAACGGCGACATGGTGCTTGAAAATCGTTGGTTCTATCCCGGAGGCTTTGCAGTCGGAGTTGTAGATAACTATGACGATTATATTAAGCATACATACACTTATTATTGTACATCATACGCATTTAAGGACGATGTGTTGTCATGTACAACAGATTTCTCAGGCAGTGGAGTGAAGTGGACAGCGTCAGGAACAATGAGCAGCCCGTCAAACAACTTCTGGACAGAGTTCAGCTCATCATTAGGCGGTGGCGACTATTGGAATGCAGTCGGTACTTTGGTAACAGAAGTCAAAGTAGGGTTGAACGATGACGGTTTGCCAAAATCTCTTACAATGACAGTCGGCGATAAAGCAACGGCAAGCAAGTATCGTTTCTTTACACTTGTGGGTGATGGAATTTACAATAGTGACTTCTGTAACTCATACGGACCCGGAACAACATTACAAAAATCAAAGGGACAAACAAGCAAAAACGGTTGGCAAGAAGGTTGGATACAATATGACCCGGCAACTTCGGAACCCTATGTAGATGGAAATTACAACTATTTGTATCACACCTCATATACCCCCGATTATTTCCAAGCAAATCCATCTTTGTTCAACCAGACACTTTCAGATGGAAGCAGATTCTCTTACACCTCAAATGAGGCACAGTTTGTAGAATATACCCACTTGAGCGACCTTGACAGCGACCCGTATAAAGAGTTTTATCAAGCCTTTACAGGAACACAATCAATCGCTACCGGTGATGAGAAGTATGGAAATGGCTATGACTTTACAGTTAAAACTGTAAATGGCGATGTAACACTCGGCGACGGCAATGATTGGAGTTGCTACGTGGTACGTGATATGTGGATTAACGGTGAAATCAAGATATGGACCGGATGGGGTGGTAACGACCGCCGTTCAGGAGGCTCGGATGTAGACGGTTCAGTATGGCATGGTGAAAATGGTGGACCTGCAACCGCCGGCTATCAGGTGCAGGGTTATGATGTCACAAGTGGCTTGACCGCAACTCTCTACAACAACGAAAAGAACATTGACGACACCAACTATAAGGTATCAGATGGCGAACCGGTTTACTTCAACCGTGTGATATTGTGGTATAACATCAACGAAGGTATCGGTAATTCATTCGTGCAGTTCATACAAGAATCAGCCGGTCCCGCAATCTTTGCACAGTTGGCTCAAAACCCCGAAACATTAGCAAATAACTATATCAAATACAATTGGTATTTGAATGCCGCACAAAATGATACGGATTCTGACCGTCAGGTAGTAGGATATCAGATACTACGTTACACATATGTAGACGGAGTTAAGACTTTCATCGGCTATCCAGAAGGGGAATATGTTGATATTACAGAACATAATGTAACAGTAGCAAATTTACAACAAGCTACTGCCGGCAACTATTCGTTCACTTCATTTACCGATGCAGGTGCTGATGGCGATAGCGGTTTTGCACCGGGTATGTATCAATATGATATTGTAGTCACCTTCGCAGATGGCGCTACAAAGAATGCGGTATCAAATAAGGTTGCGATTTATGACAACAATATTGTAACTCCGAGTGCCTACGCATTGCAATTGGTACAACTTAATGATGCTGGTAAAGCAGAATTGGGTGTAAGCCAAGCATATTTGACTTACAATCCTTCAGTAGGGGGTAATTGGTTCGTGCTCGATGTAGAGAAAGTAGACGTAGATGGTGAAACGAGTGGTAAGCCCTATAATGCTCAACTTCTCGATGGCGCTACAGCGTTGGAGTTCATGTTGAATAATCAGGATAAATACGACTTTACATCCAACTTCTATATCCGCGCATTGGATAAGAAGATATATGATTCAACATTTGAAGAGTATATGAGAGAAGGATTGGTTAAAGATGCATCAATTCCGACCCCGACAGTTACAGCATATGATGGTTATGAAGCGACATCACAAGCATATCCGTTCACATTGGGCGACAACGAATTCTATTCGGCAGTATTGTTCCGCGATGGTAATCTTGAAAATCGCACAGCTCAGGTAACTGTTAACTATACCTACACAAACGCAAATAGCGAAGAGGTAGAAGAATCACCGACAAATCATACAGAGCTTATGCCTGTGACACCGCTTCCCTATAATCCAAGTTACAGCTATGAAGTGGTGACTTATACTTATGAAGTTGAGTCGGGACGTGAATATATTGTGGTAGCAGCTCCCACGAGAGGTAGCTCTCCGTTTGAGGTTTCCACATCAGATACATATGCAAAAGTAGCAACCTCAGAAGGGAAGCTAACTACCAATATGATGGTGTTGAATGTAACATACAACCGTCCGAACGTAGACGCAGAAATCTTGCGCGAATATCAAATTGAGGAAAATGTTACAATTGAAGACGGTGAAAATTATACAGAAACATTCTGGTTCTATTATGCAGATGATAATGCGGAAAATGTAGAACATATCTTCTCGGCAGAAGGTGTTTCACCCTACAATAGCTCAGTTCCTGCAGTCGACTTCTGTCAAACTCGATATTTTGGAAAATGGATTGAAGTAGATGGCGAACGAACCGTCAGATTCAGCGATGGCCCCGACGGATCATTTGGTAACGGTATTAGCTTCGAAGCACCTCACTCAATCGACTCGAAAGCAGGAACGGGACTTTCAGGCGTGCATCTTGGTGTTATCGCTCGCGAAGATGGAACCTATGATTGGATGTATAAAGGACATGAGTCGTTGGGCGACAAAGCTCCGGAGCTTGTAAAAACAGGAGCTACCTACGAAAATCAAACAGCTCAGACAATTGCTCCTAACTATTATCTCTATGAATTGAGCAATGGAACAGATGATATGGCATATGACTTCTTGGTGTCACACCCGGCATGCGATCACCGCACAGGGGATGTCACTGTAGATCCAACAACAGGTTTTGTGCTCAATGATGAAGATCCGTTGATTGGAACATATGTAGTCAAAGGCTTTACAGAAGAAACAATACCTGCGGTTTATGTATCATCTATCTATTTGTTCTCTAATCCTAAATCGTGTTTGATAGATGGCGAGCTTCCCGAATCAAAACAAACGATGAGTACACTTTCTGCGGAATTGCCAACAGAAGATGAAATGGCAGAAGGCAATGTAGGTGGAATGCCTGATTATGGTACAGTTGTAGAATACGACGCAATGGAAGGCTGGGCATTGATGGGTCAGACCTATTCAAATACACCTTCAGAAGGTAATGTAACCGGCGTAGAAAATGTTCTCGCTGAAGGAGAAAATGGAGAAGTGGTGTACTACAACCTCCAAGGTATCCGAGTAGACAATCCGAGTGCAGTGGGCGTATATGTTCGCGTACAAGGCAAGGATGTCAAGAAGGTGGTGATTAAGTAAAAATTCCCAATCCCCATAATAATGAAGAGAATGCTTCGGCACGCGATGTGTCGGAGCATTCGTTTTTTTTTGTTCCATGGGCTGACGCGGTGAAACGTTATGAGGGCTGGTAAGCCCTCAGTCCATGGGGGAGCCGTCCGGGATATGTCGAAGGCCGGTAGGCCTTCGCTCCATAGGGGGCTGACGCGGTGGGGGCGTTGTGAGAGGGATTATGAGGGCTGGTAAGCCCTCAGTCCATGGGGGAGCCGTCCGGGATAGGTCGAAGGCCGGTAGGCCTTCGCTCCATAGGGAAATTTATTTATAAAATTGAAATTATGAGAGATATATACTATTTTTGTGTATAAGTAAAACAATGTAAATACAGAATATGAATCCATTTTTTGATAAAGAGGAACCTGTTGAAGTTAGTATAAGTGGATATCTGCCTCATTGGCATCAAAATGGGAAGATGCAATATGTGACATTCCGACTGGCGGATTCCTTACCACAGTCAAAAATATCAGAGCTACGTTCTGCTATCTCTAATTTCAATGAATCAAATCCTAAACCATGGGATAAGGAGACATTTATTAAGTATTGGAAGATTGTCGGACCAATTGAAGAAGACTTACTTGATAAGGGGTACGGAGATTGTATTTTACAAAATGCGGATATTCGAAAAATATTTACCACTGTGCTGCGGTTCAATGCTTCAAAATTATATGATATTGTAGCATATGTAATAATGCCAAATCATGTTCATTTGATATTACTTTTATATGAATGTCAACATTTGGAAAATATCATATTTAAACTTAAAGGATTTACAGCGAATAGGATAAACCGGTTCTTGCACAGAAAGGGAAAAGTTTGGATGTCATCATACTTTGATCGCATCATTCGAAGTGAACGGCATCTGCAACAATATATATCATATATAGAAAATAATCCACGAAATTTTCCACAGGAACAGTTTGAATTATATGTTAATGATGATTTTAAAAGATAAACCTAATTTAGTGGGGATATGGAGCGAAGGCCTACCGGCCTTCGGAAGGTAGATAGGGTTGGGTAATGTGAGGGCGCGGAGGGGTTCAATTCATAATTCATAATTCATAATTCATAATTGGGTGGTCGATGTGAGGGGCGGAAGCCCCTCACTCCATTGGAGAGACCCTCACTCCATGGTAAGCCCTCAGTCCATAGGGGAGCCGTCCGGGATAGGTCGAAGGCCGGTAGGCCTTCGCTCCATAGGGCTGGCGCGGTGAAAGCATGAGGGCTGGTAAGCCCTCAGTCCATAGGAGACCATCCGTGATAGGTGCGAAGGTCGGTAGGCCTTCGCACCATAGGGGGCTGACGCGGTGGGAACGTTGTGAGAGGGATTATGAGGGCGCGGAGGCCCTCACTCCATGGGGAATTTTGTTTGTATAATTGAAATTGTGGGAGATTAGTAGTAATTTTGTGAGGTGAATAACGGTTTATAAAGAGTGATGAAGATAGAAGAATTGTTGAAGAGGGTGATGTCGATACCCGGAGTTGAAGAGCTCAACGATATGCAAAGGGAGATGTCGGTAGATACGAATAGTAGGGTGATGTTGACAGCACCTACCGGTTCCGGCAAGACAATAGCTTTTGCGATCAGGTTGTTGCGGTCGATAGATTCTAATGTAATAGGTTTGCAGGGGATAGTGTTGGCGCCGACACGGGAGTTGGTGTTGCAGATAGCCGGAGTCATGAAGCAGATGTCGGGAGGGCTACGAACTGTGGCAGTGTATGGCGGGCATGACATGCGAGATGAGATAAATGAATTGACGGTGGAGCCTACGCTTATAGTAGCGACTCCGGGGCGATTGGTTGACCATATTAATCGTAGAACAGTAGATGTTTCGTCGGCACGCAACTTGGTGCTTGACGAGTTTGACAAGTGTTTGCAGTTGGGATTTCAGGAGGATATGGGAAAAATAGTGCGTCGACTTCGCAAGTTGAAATTGACAGTGTTGACGTCGGCGACCTCGGGTACAGAGTGGCCCGATTATGCAGGTGAGAAATCGGCATATCGTCGCTATGATTATGAAGGAGGAGCCGGCGTGGTTTCGGTAGCTACGGAGTTGGTGACGGTGAAATCGCCCTCGCGCGATAAACTCGATACTTTGGTGGGATTGTTGCGAGGGATGGAAAATGGGAAGGTGATAGTTTTTGTGAATCATCGAGAGAGTGCGGAGAGGGTTTTTGAGCGATTGATGCGCGAAGGGGTTCCGTCGGTGTTGTATCACGGGGCATTGGACCAGCAGCAACGGAGGATGGCAGTAGAGCGATTGGCAAATGGGTCGGCACCGGTGATGGTGTCGACAGATTTGGCATCGCGTGGGTTGGATATCCCGTCGATAGAGAGTGTGGTGCATTATCATCAGCCAATAGATCGAGAAACGTGGACGCATCGTAATGGGCGCACAGCACGTCAGGGAGCGCGGGGAACGGTTTATGCCATATTGTCGGAAGGGGAAAAATTGCCGGAAGGGGTAACCACGGTTAAAGAGTTGCAAGAGATAACGCCGTCGGACTCACCAATAGTGGCTACGATGGTGACATTGTATATCAATGCGGGGAAGAAGGAGAAAATCTCGAAGGGAGATGTTGCGGGATATGTGATGCAGAAAGGGGGATTGATACGAGAAGAGGTAGGGCGAATAATGGTAGATGACCATTATTCGTTGGTGGCGGTAGTCGCGGAGAAAGCACGGAGTGTAGTGTCGAAGTTATCACCCCATAAGTTAAAGAATACGCGAGTGAGAGTTAGCGTGGTGTAAAAGAAGCGGGCAGAGTCAAATACTCAGCCCGCTTTCAATATATTAAGATTGAAAATTTGGATATCGATTATTGTTGACCTGAAACGGCAACGTTGCGGTCGATTTTAGCAACAAGACCTTGAAGCACTTTGCCCGGGCCGAGTTCTACGAATTCAGTAGCACCGTCGGCAATCATGTTGGAGGCAGATTGAGTCCAGCGAACGGGAGCAGTCAATTGAGCCACGAGGTTGGCTTTGATTTCGTCGGGGTCGGTGTGAGGTTTTGCGTCAACGTTTTGGTAAACGGGGCAAACGGGAGTTTTGAACTCAGTGCGTTGTATAGCTTCGGCGAGTTCGGCGCGAGCGGGTTCCATGCAAGGAGAGTGGAAAGCGCCACCAACTTTTAATTTGAGCGCGCGTTTTGCACCAGCAGCGAGAAGTTTTTCGCAAGCAGCGTCGATAGCTTCAATTTCGCCTGAGATAACGAGTTGTCCGGGGCAGTTGTAGTTGGCGCAAACGACGATTCCGTCGATACCGGCGCAAATTTCTTCAACAGTAGCGTCGGGGAGAGCGAGAACGGCAGCCATGGTAGAGGGCTTAATTTCGCACGCTTTTTGCATAGCTTGAGCACGAGCAGACACGAGGCGAAGACCATCTTCAAAAGCCATAGCACCTGCAGCAACGAGCGCAGAGAATTCGCCAAGAGAGTGACCTGCAACCATGTCGGGACGGAATTCTTCGCCGAGAGTTTTGGCGAGAATTACGGAGTGAAGGAAGATTGCGGGTTGAGTTACTTTAGTTTGTCGAAGGTCCTCGTCGGTACCGTTGAACATGAGGTCGGTGATGCGAAAACCGAGAATTTCGTTAGCTTTTTCAAACATTTCGCGAGCGACGGGGTTGTTGTCGTAGAGGTCTTTACCCATACCTACGAATTGAGCGCCCTGTCCAGGGAATACAAATGCTTTCATTTCAAAAATGTTTTTTTTAGGGAACTTCTATAAATTCCACGAGTAAGTTAAACATTAGATGCCGGGAACAATTCTTTTGAAATCTTTATGCTTTTATTTGGTGTCTTTTTGTTTTTGTCTCAATCACATAGCTCGCTATGCTCATTCGACATAATTCAAAAATCCTCTTAAATAATATTCATAAATATTTTTAAAGTAATTTAAAGAAGTTCCCTAAAATTTTTGCAAAGGTACGAAAAAAAAGTGAAAGCGCAAAAAGGGAGGGAGGAGGAGGGGCAATTCATAATTCATAATTCATAATTGGAGGAGTGAGGTGGGATTAGTTTGTGATTGTGAGGTGTTGGACGATGTGAGGGCGCGGAGACCCTCACTCCATGGGGGTGACGCGGTGTGGAGCGAAGGCCTACCGGCCTTCGGAAGGTAGATAGGTTTAGGTAATGTGAGGGGCGGAAGCCCCTCACTCCATGGGCTGACGCGGTGTGGAGGCAAGAGGGCGTGTTATGGGGCGAAGGCCTACCGGGCTTCGGAAGGTAGATATGGTTGGGTAATGTGAGGGGCGGAAGCCCCTCACTCCATGGGCTGACGCGGTGGAACGATGTGAGGGGTGATTATGAGGGCTGGTAAGCCCTCGGTCCATGGGCTGACGCGGTGTGGAGCGAAGGCCTACCGGCCTTCGGAGGGTGGATAGGGTTGGGTAATGTGAGGGGCGGAGACCCTCACTCCATATGGAGGAAAAAAGTTGTGAAAAATGGTGAAAATTGTGTGAAAATTTGTAACTTTGCGCTTGGAAATTAAAATCCCCGCGTGAGCGAGGATAAAAGCATATAATATATAGGTAAAAGAAAACAGTAGGTAATTAATTTATGAAACTAACAGGTGCAATTGATTTCCGACCGAAAGTGTTGACAAGTTTACGTAATTACAATTTATCACGATTTCGAGCTGATTTTATCGCCGGGATAGTGGTAGGAATTGTGGCGTTACCGTTGGCGATAGCGTTTGGTATCGCGTCGGGAGTAAGTCCGACAATCGGATTGATAACAGCGATAATCGGTGGATTTTTAGTTTCGGCATTGGGCGGCTGCTCAGTGCAAATTGGAGGTCCGACAGGAGCATTTATTGTTATAGTATACAATATCATAGCGACCTACGGACTTGAGGGGCTGGCGATAGCAACCTTTATGGCGGGGTTGATATTGGTGCTAATGGGATTGTTTAAATTAGGAACAGTCATTAAATTTATCCCGTATCCTATAGTTGTCGGATTTACGGCTGGTATAGCGTTGACGATATTTTCGACGCAGATGAACGACTTTTTCGGAATGGGGTTGACCGGATTGCCGAGCGAATTCTTGCCCAAGTGGGGTGCATATTTCAGTAATTTAGGCAGTATCGACTTGCCAACACTCTCAATAGGAGTAGTGTCGTTGCTGATAATGATAGTAACACCCAAGATTTCAAAGAAGTTGCCCGGCGCATTGATAGCTATCATTATTTCGACGTTGGGATTGTGGATATTGAATTTGTTGACAGACGCATTTGCTGATGTAGCCACAATCGGGAGTCGATTTGGAGGAATGTCGACCGATATACCAGAGCCGCATGGATTTACACTTGATATGGCCACAATCAATATGCTGTTGCCGTCGGCATTTACGATAGCAGTGTTGGGAGCGATCGAGTCGTTGTTGTCGGCAACCGTAGCCGATGGTGTTACCGGCTCGCGCACCAATTCCAATACCGAGTTGATAGGTCAGGGAGTAGCCAATATCGTAGTGCCGATGTTTGGCGGAATCCCTGTTACCGGAGCGATAGCCCGAACAATGACCAATATAACCAATGGCGGTCGTACGCCCGTGGCCGGAATAATACATGCCGCAGTACTATTGCTAATATTTTTGTTCTTGATGCCGTTGATAAATTTGATACCGATGTCGTGTTTGGCAGCGGTGTTGATTATGGTGGCATATAATATGAGTGGATGGCGCACGATAGCGCATATCATGCGCGCTCCGAAGAGTGATGTGTCGGTGTTGTTGGTAACCTTTATCTTGACTGTCATCTTCGACTTGACGATAGCGATAGAAATAGGGCTTTTGCTTGCCGTAGTGTTATTCTTGCGCCGCGTGATGCAAAATTCGGAAATCAAAGTATATTCCGAGCAGCTTGATGTAGCGGAAGGTACAGATTCCGATAATCATGAAGTGCTGGATGTGGCAAAGGGAGTGTCGATATATGAAATTGATGGGCCGTTCTTCTTCGGAATAGCGACTAAATTTGATGAGTTGATGCGTACAAATCTGTCGGAGAAACCGTTAGTGAGAATAATCCGCATGCGAAAAGTATCGTTTATAGATGCCACGGGGTTGCACAACCTTGAAATGTTAATAGAATCGTCGAAAGCCGAAGGAATAGAAGTTGTATTGTCGGGAGTGCATGAAAATGTGAGGTCAACGCTCGAACATGCCGGTTTTAGTCGTTTGTTGCCCGACGACCATGTGTGTGACCATATTACGAAAGCCGTTGAAATGGCCAATAATGTAGTAGCACGCAAAATAGGGAAAATTTAGAAAAAAACGTTAAAATGTAAAAAATTGCTGAGAAAATTTTTGTGATTAAAAAAAAATGCTTAATTTTGCAAAGTTTTTGAAGCACAAATTATTGTTTTATTATTTAATTCTTAAGAAAAAATGAAAAAAGTATTTTTGTCACTCGCTGTACTTGCTTCTGTAGCAATGGTATCTTGCAAAAAGAACGCTGACGCTGCAACTGAAGCTACTGCTGATTCAACTGCATGCAACGATTCTTGCGCAGCAGCTTGCACAGATTCAGTTCCCGCTGATTCAGTAGTTGCTCCTGTTGACTCAGTAGTTGCTGAATAATTAGACCGCATATAGCGATTAGAAACAGCATAAAGAGGGCATGCAAGGCATGGTCTCTTTTTTTTTGTGCCCATATGTGAAGTGTGGTGGGTGCGCTCCCTGCTTCCGGAGGGAAGTTAGGTGATTGTGAGGGCGCGGAGCCCCTCACCCCATATGAGCCATTCGGGATATGTCGAAGGCCGGTAGGCCTTCGCTCCATAGGGCTGACGCAGTGGAACGATGTGGGTGGACGATGTGAGGGCGCGGAGACCCTCACTCCATAGGCTGACGCGGTGGAGGCAAGAGGGCGTGTTATGGGGCGAAGGCCTACCGGCCTTCGGAAGGTGGATAGGGCTGACGCGGTGAAACGTTATGAGGGCTGGAAAGCCCTCAGTCCATAGGAGCCGTCCGGGATAGGTCGAAGGCCGGTAGGCCTTCGCTCCATAGGGCTTACGCGGTGGAAGATGTGATGGTGAATCATAAGTACCGTAGGTCGGACAAAGAGGAATTGATTGTAATATCAATATAACAGAATTAGCCTCGCTCATTGGTGATGTTGCCAATGAGCGAGGCTTTATAAGATTCTCGCAATTAAGAGCGAGGGTTGTAATTAGTCGGTGATTAGATCGTGCCCGGTCATTTCGGCGGGTTGAGCTATGCCCATGATGTGGAGGATAGTCGGGGCAACGTCGGCGAGAATACCGTCGGCGATTTTAGCATTTTTGTTTTCAGTGACGTAAACGCAAGGCACGGGGTTGAGCGAGTGAGCGGTGTTGGGAGTGCCGTCGGCATTAATAGCGTTATCGGCATTACCATGGTCGGCAATGATGATAACCTCGTAGCCGGTTTCTTTAGCTGCTTCAACAGTTTCGTTAACGCATTGGTCAACCGCTTTGACGGCAGTTTGGATAGCTTCGTAGATGCCTGTGTGTCCCACCATGTCGCCGTTGGCGAAGTTAACTACGATGAAGTCGAATTTGTCGGAGCGAATAGCTTCAACGAGTTTGTCTTTCACTTCAAAAGCGCTCATTTCGGGTTGAAGGTCGTAGGTTGCAACTTTGGGGGAAGCAACGAGGATGCGCTCTTCACCTTCGTAGGGAGTTTCGCGTCCGCCATTGAAGAAGAAAGTTACGTGAGCGTATTTTTCAGTTTCGGCGATGTGGAGTTGCTTCTTGCCAAGAGCAGAGAGATATTCGCCAAGGGTATTGTTAACATTGTCTTTGTCAAAAAGAATGTTTACACCGGTGAACGACGCATCGTAGGGGGTCATGCAGAAGTATTGCAATCCGGGGATGGTGTGCATGCCTTCATCGGGCATATCTTGCTGAGTGAGAACGATTGTCAACTCTTTAGCACGGTCGTTGCGATAGTTGAAGAAGATAACAGCGTCGCCTTCTTTGATTGTGCCGTCAACGTTTGCGTTGTTGATAGGCTTGATGAATTCGTCGGTAACGTCGGCATCATAAGAGTCCTGCATTGCTTTTACCATGTCGGTGGCTTGAGCGCCTTCACCGTTGATAAGAAGGTCGTAGGCAACTTTTACGCGGTCCCAACGTTTGTCGCGGTCCATAGCGTAGTAACGACCGATAATAGAAGCGATAGCTCCGGTTGATTTGTCGAGGTGGGCTTGGAGCTGTTCGATGAATCCTTTACCTGAGCGAGGGTCGGTGTCACGACCATCCATGAAGCAGTGGATATACACTTTTTCAAGGCCATATTGCTTGGCGATGTCGCAAAGTGCAAAAAGATGGTCGAGAGAAGAGTGAACGCCGCCGTCGGAAGTAAGTCCCATGAAGTGGAGGGCTTTATCGTTTTCTTTAGCGTAGGAGAAAGCGTTTTTGATTTGAGGATTGTCGAGGATAGAACCATCTTTGATTGCTTTGTTGATTTTTACCAAATCTTGGTAAAGGATACGTCCGGCACCGATGTTGAGGTGTCCCACCTCAGAGTTGCCCATCTGACCGTCGGGCAAACCAACGTTTTCACCGCTGGCTTGCAACTGCGAATTGGGGTAATTGTTAATCAAAGAATCCCAATAGGGGGTTGGAGTAGAGTAGATAGCGTCGCTTTTTGAGTGGTTGCCGATTCCCCATCCGTCGAGAATCATTAACATAGCTTTCTTTGCCATAATTATTTCAGTGTTTATTGTTTGTAAATCGATGTTATAGATACAGAACACTTAAAGGATTCTGTTGGATTGCAAAATTACGAAAAATTCGGCGAATTTATAGAAAATCGAAGGGGAACTTTCAGCAATTTGTGCGGAATATTTAAAACATCGGGGAAGGAATATGTAAGTTATCTTTTTGCGGATAAGAATTGCCCGTCGGAAGTCAGTTGGCCATCGTCGATGAGTTGTCGGACGATGTCGATAATCGTTTCAGCGTTCGTGTTTGTGACGGTAATAAGTTGGTTTAAGTCGGTACCGCCGGGGTGAGAAGCGAGATAAAGGATTTGTTGTCGCAGTAGGTCGTTGTTGTTATTTGAGCGATTTTGTTTTGATTTTTGGCGACAGATGTCGCATTTGCCACATGGCTTAGCGTCGGTTTCCCCAAAATAGCGCAACATAGAAGCGACGCGACACGAATCGTTGGAGAACGCAAATTGGCGAACCGCATTGAGGCGAAGTTCCATAATACGTCGTCGGTCTTCGTAGATTGCGCGAGGGAAGATTAGATGTTGAGGTTCTTCGCGCGATGTGGTCAGTAAAATATATGGAGAGGATTTGCGAGGAACATAGTGAAGAATATGTTTGCGTGAAAGAAGGAGGAGATTTTCGTAGACAGATTGTTGCGAAATGCCGAGACGTCGAGCAATTACAGCTTCGTTGATTATTTCGTAGTCGGCAAAAATACCGGTTGAAGTGCGTAAAAGAGCCTGCAAAACATGGTCGGCATCGGCGGAAAGTTCGAGGTCGTAGAGTTCGTTGCGTTGTACGAGCATCATTACGCGTGAACGAGTGGTTACTTCGTCGAAATATTCAAAATATTGAGCTTGCGAGAGAATACGCAATGCCGGGTCGACAACGCGTGGGTGGAATTTGAATCGCGTGCAGAACAGAGGGAGGTTAAATTCAAAAAGTTTGTTGTAGCCTTCCCCAACAGCAACGTTTAGAAAATTGCAAGTCAATTCGTAGATGCGTCGAATGGTGTTTTTTTCGGGGAAAGCTTCAGAAAGTCGTCGCGAAAGGGTAGCTTTGTCGTGTCGGCATGTTAGAAGCACGGCAAAAGAGGGCATCCCGTCGCGTCCGGCACGACCGGCTTCTTGATAATATTCTTCGAGAGAAGGAGGAATGTCGTAGTGAATTACGATGCGGACATCCGGTTTGTCAATTCCCATTCCAAAAGCGTTAGTGGCAACAATAACGCGCGTGTTGCCTGATTTCCAAGCGTTTTGTCGTTCTTGCTTGTCTTCAGGGAGGAGTCCGGCGTGATAGAAAGAGGCTGAAATGCCGGCTTTTGTTAGTGTGTCGGCAAGTTCGCGAGTTCGTCGTCGAGATCTAACGTAGACTATTGCAGAGCCGGGGGTTTTATTTAATATGTCGATAATTTTTCCTTCTTTGTATTCGGCTTCACGCACAATGTATGAAATGTTGTCGCGAGTGAAACTGCGGCGAAAAATTGTCGGCGATTTCATTCCCAATTTTGTAGCGATATCGTCGATCACCTCAGGAGTGGCAGACGCCGTGAGTGCGAGAATCGGCACTGCAGGGAACATTTTGCGAAGAGATGCAATACGCAAGTAGGACGGACGGAAATCGTAGCCCCATTGCGATATGCAGTGGGCTTCGTCGACAACAATAAGGCTTGTGTTGAAAAGACGAAGAGTGTCGGCAAAGGATGGTGATTGAAGCTTTTCGGGGGATATATATAGGAGTTTAGCTTTTCCGAGACGGCAACGGTCGAGGGCGAGATTTGATTCTCGCAAAGTCAGTCCGGAGTGAAGGTAAACAGCACGAATCCCGAGGGCAAATAGATTGTCAACTTGGTCCTTCATCAGAGAGATGAGAGGGGTAACAACAATAGTCAGCCCACTCAGCATTAAAGCCGGGACTTGGAATGTGATAGATTTGCCGCCCCCGGTAGGCAGTAGCCCGATAGTGTCGTGTCCGGAAAGAATTGAGTCAATGATATCGCGTTGAAGAGGTCTAAACGAATCGTACCCCCAAAATTCCCGGAGTGTATCTTCGGGATTTGGGTGAAGCTCCGGATTAGATTCGGAAGAGTTGTTTTTTTCGATTCGATCAGAAGCCATTAATGACGAATACCTTTAACTTGAAGCTGAATGCTGTCGGAAGCGTTGCGATGTTTGTTCTCCTCGATAGTGTAGCAAATGTCAAAAGGCTTTCCGGCATGAATATGTTCGAAATGCTCGGCGAGGTTGAACGCAATTCCGTTGAACACTTTGCCCGACGTTTCGTCGACGAGTTCGAGCTTTATATGTTCCAAGTGCTTTCCGACGAGTTTGCTTGTGCCGAAATCAGAGACTTTGCGAGTGCAGAAAATGGGTTTCTGATTGCCCGGTCCGAATGGGTTGAAGCGTTTGAGTAGTTGCAACAATCGAGGTGTAATATCGGCAAATGAGATATATGTGTCGATGTCGAGTTGCGGAGTCAACTGCTTCTCAGTGATGTTGTTGGCAACGTATTCTTCAAAACGGCGGGTAAATTCGGGGATGTTTTCCTCTTTCATAGATAAGCCTACGGCATATGTGTGCCCACCGAAATTTTCGAGAAGGTCGCGTGTAGCATCGACAGCTTTGTATATGTCGAACCCTTGCACTGAGCGAGAAGAACCGGTGGCAAGTCCATTGGAGTGGGTTAGAACAACTGCCGGTTTGTAGTAAATTTCAGTCAAGCGGGAAGCGACAATTCCAATAATGCCCCGGTGCCACTCTTTGTTGTATATGACAATTGATTTTTTGTCGGAATGGATTTCGTCGCGAGAGCTAAGGATGGTGTTTGCTTCTTCCGTGATACGTTTATCGAGTTCTTTTCGGTCTTTGTTGTATTGGTCGATAGCTTTAGCTTTTTCCAAAGCTTCGTTGGCGTCGCGAGCAACGAGTAGGTCGACGGCTTCACGACCGCTTTGCATACGTCCGGAGGCGTTGATTCGTGGACCGATTTTGAAGATGACGTCGGAAATGGTGATGTCACGTCCGGTCAGTCCGCTAATTCGCAGAATAGCTCTTAGCCCCATGTTTGGGTTGGAGTTTATGCGTCGCAATCCGTGGAATGTCAGGATTCGATTTTCACCGGTCATAGGCACGATGTCGGCGGCAATGCTTACGGCAACGAGGTCAAGCATGCCTTCGAGGTCGATTAGGCTAATTCCGTTGGACATTGAGAACCCTTGCATGAATTTATATCCAACACCACAACCAGATAGGTGGGGGTAGGGATATGTAGAGCCTTCAAGCTTGGGGTTAAGAATAGCAACAGCCGGTGGCAATTCGTCATCGGGTACATGATGGTCGCAAATGATGAAATCGATGCCTAAAGTAGCGGCATATTTAATTTCGTCATTAGCTTTGATTCCACAATCAAGGATAATGACTAATTTAACTCCTTGCTGATGGAATTCGTCAATAACACGTCGAGAAATTCCATATCCTTCGTCGTAGCGAGTCGGGATATAGTAGTCGATGTTAGAATAGTAGTTGCGGAGATACTTGTAGACGAGCGAAACGGCAGTAGTGCCGTCGACATCATAGTCTCCGAATACCATAATGCGTTGTTTGCTTCCCATGGCACGGTTAAGACGAGCCACAGCGAGATCCATTTGCGGCATTAAGAACGGGTCGTGCAAATCGCGTAACGAGGGGCTGAAAAATTGCTCTGCCTCGGCTACCGAAGTGACGCCTCTCTGTACCAGGAGCTCACATATGGCAGGTGTGTCGGCATAACGCTTTGCCAACGCAGTCTCCATTAATTCTTCTTCGGGTGTCAAGGGTAAGTAATTCCATTTACTTATCATTTATGTTGTTTTTTTATTATCATGGTAGGGCGTGGACGAATATTAGAAATATGTACACGCATATTCCCGTGGCCGGCATTTTGTAGAAGCGGGTCGCGGGAGGGAGAGATTTAAGTGGATATTTATAAAGCTGAACTCCAAATAAGTGATTGAGAGAGAATGTTTTAAAGGGGAGTCTTGGCCATTGTGCCGTAGGTTCTCGGTGTGTGTGGGAGAGATACCGATGGAAGCTTAGACACTACTATTCCACTATTTTGCAAATTTACATAAAATATTCCTATTTTCTTTGTTATGTAGGGCGAGTTTGGAAAAAATATTGTTAAATATTTAAAAATAATCCACTCATAAATTGTACCCTCGAATTTTATTGTTTGATATGTAGGTCCATTTGAGGGAATGGGAAGTTAATGCCGTAGTTGGGTAATTCGTTGTAGAATCGTTCGTTATAATGATAGTAAACGCTCCAATAGTCGGTATTTTTAACCCATGCTCTGGCTTCAATTAGCAGGCTTGAGTCGGCTAACTTATTGACTACAACCGATGCATCTGATGTGACGCATGGTTTAAGTGCTTTAAGGTGATTATCTTGTTTTTCCTGCCAACGCTCAATTGCTTGTTTTACTTTTGATTTTCGGTGGAAGATTCGGTAGAGCAATCCACGTTTACGAGGTTCGACCGTGGGGGGATTTTCTTCTTCAGCTAAAGCTTTGTTGTATTCTTCAAGAACAATTTTTTCTTCGTCAACTTTTTTCAGAATTCGAGGGTCGGAGGCAAACATATCCAAAATAGCTTTGCGAGCGGCATCAACGGAATCTCCATAGGAAATGGCAATTTCCCATTCAACGCGACGGTAATCTTGGGTTGACCAATTGTTGATGCTTGATGTAGAAAGTCCGCCATTGGGTATAATGATGGATTTGTTGTCGTAGGTGGTGATGATAGTGTGGAAGATTTGTATTTCGCGTACTGTACCGGCGTAGCCTTGAGCTTCGATATAATCTCCTATTTTATAAGGCTTTAAGAGAAGTATTAAGACGCCACCGGCAAAGTTTTGCAATGTGCCACTCAATGCCATACCTATGGCGACACCGGCCGAGGCAAATAGGGCGAGGAAAGAGCTCGTTTCGATTCCCAAAATCCCTATTACCGTGATTATCAAGATGAAGTATAATACAATCTTGACAAAACTAAGGATGAAAGATGAGAGTGATTTTTCAACTTCGCGACGCATTAAGATAGTTGCGACTATGCGGTAAATTCGTTTGATAATGAATTTTCCTACATAGAACACGAGGATAGCTATGACAATATCAATAGCAAAATTGACAAGGCGTTGAGGTAGTTCGCTGAATAGGTCGTTGATAGAGGAACTTCTTAATTGCTCAAGCCCGGCACTGATTTCGTTGACGGTTTGAGCGGCTTTGTCGGTTATTTCTGTTGATTGAAACATTGTTGCGAGGGTTTTATCGTTGAAGAGTCGAAGCTACATCTTTAGCCCATTGAAGGTTGTCGTAATTGTAGCGATTTGTTTTGGCAAATTCCGGGAGGTAAGTTGATAATCCGGAGTGGTGGGTTATGGTCAACTTATTCCATAATTTTGGTGTAGATGCTTTGTATATAATGACATCATCAAGTGCCTTATTGAAATTGTCGGCGAGGTCGGGCATTTGAGCAGCGAGGTCGTTGACATACTGACCGAAGTCAAATAGGTAGCATGCTGATGTCATGAAATATTGGGGTTGAAAATTCTCGGAGGTGATATTGTTTGCTACGTATATGTTGCGAGTGGCATCGGCGAGTGCTTCAAGATATTTGGTGTCGATTACCGACATAGTGCAAGTGCGACTCATTCCTGTCATAGCATTGTAGGTGTTGAAAGTGGTTTTAGCGGCAGAAACGAGGTCGGCTTCGGGTAGGAGTAAGTATTTTAAGGTTTTATCGTAGGGCATGCCGGCGGCGGGAAGTTCTGTCACTGAGCCGACTATGGTTTTGGCGCAATTGCGAAGCTCGTAGGCTACTTCAATGCCGGCCATGTAGCAACAATCGAAATATATATAGTCGAAATTCTTGTCGGATAGAGTGCGAGCGAGAGTTGTGACATTCATGTATTTGCCACCATCGTCGCCAAAAGATAGTGTTGAGATCGGACTGTCAGATGAAGCGATATTTTGAGGACTCTCGACGATGCCATTTTCAATCCAGCCCGTACCGTGACTCCATAGAATTATTCCATGATTAGTAGCGGGGGCTTCGTTGAAAAAATCGATGATAACACGGTTCATACGAGCTGATGAAACGGAGGATTCGGAGATGTCGTAGTTCCGAAGTATGATTTCGCCATTGGCGGTTATTTCTTTAAGCACCGGATTGGCGTTGTAGGCGTGGTGGTAGACGATAAGGCGAGCGTCGCCGAAGTCTCCTTGCTGGGCGGCTTTGGCCATTTCAGCAAGGTCGTCGGAGTCAAATTGTGCATTCCCAAGGGAGTTGTTTGCGACCATATATACCAAAACAGCACGAGGGCTTTCCGGAGTTGGGGTTGGGTCGTCGTTAGAACAACTTGAAAAATACAAAAACGGAATAATCGTGAAAAATAATTTATAAATATCAACTTTCATGTGGCAAAGGTAGTGAAAATATCTTATATATATGAGTATATTACAAAACTTAACACTAAAATATAGAGAATAAAGCAAGAAAACTATAAGTTGCTTATGTTGTGGAAATGGGAAAAAAGTTGTAACTTCGCGCCGGAAACCCAATCATCACGTTTGTAACGCATGGTAATATTTTTCAAAAAAGGGACCGGCTTAATCTATGGTATTGAGACCGATCATCGCTTCAATGAGCAAGAGATTGAGCGCCTTACGTGGCTGCTCTCGGGTGCAAAACCCTTGTCGTCAACTTCAGTAAAAGGGGTATATATAGGCCCGAGGAAGGAGATGATAACCCCTTGGAGTACAAACGCAGTTGAAATTACCCAAAACATGGGTATCAGTGGCATTACTCGTATCGAGCAATTTGTTAAAACAGAACCTGATGCCGACTACGACCGTATGCTCTATCGCATTTATGACGGGATAAATTCACGAGTGTTTGATACTAATCGCAAACCTGATGAGGTAGTGCATATTACCGATATCCGAGAATATAACAAATTGGAGGGTTTGGCATTATCGCCTGATGAAGAACAATATCTTGATGATTTGTCGAAAAAATTAGGTCGTAATTTGACCGATAGCGAAGTGTTCGGCTTTTCACAAGTCAATTCAGAACACTGTCGCCACAAGATATTCAATGGTACATTTATCATTGATGGAGAAGAGAAGCCGATGTCGCTCTTCAAACTAATCAAAAAGACATCTCAAGAAAATAAAAATGCCTTAGTGTCGGCGTATAAAGACAATGTGGCATTTGTAAAGGGACCTAAAGTGGAGCAATTCTCACCATTGCACCCTGATCGCCCCGACTATTTCGGTGTTAAAGATATTGATACCGTAATATCACTTAAGGCAGAG
The DNA here is from genome assembly GCA_964462445.1 of uncultured Barnesiella sp. Lineage (GTDB taxonomy): Bacteria > Bacteroidota > Bacteroidia > Bacteroidales > Muribaculaceae > JAGBWK01. The sequence continues at coordinate 23,215 of CAYWXG010000009.1, forward strand.
ACTCACAACTTCCCGACAACGGTTGAACCATTTAATGGCGCTGCAACCGGAACCGGAGGTGAAATTCGCGACCGACTTGGAGGTGGAAAAGCTTCATTGCCTATCGCCGGAACAGCAGTATATATGACATCATATCCACGATTGAGTGCAGAACATCGCTATGAGTTGATGCTTAATCCTCGTGTGTGGCTTTATCAAACACCTGCCGATATTCTAATCAAAGCGTCAAACGGAGCTTCCGATTTCGGTAATAAATTCGGGCAACCTCTTATTTGTGGTTCACTTCTTACTTTTGAGCATGAAGAGGAAGGTAGATTCTATGCCTACGACAAAGTGATAATGCTTGCCGGTGGTGTAGGCTTTGCAGCACGTAAAGATGCTATTAAAGGAGTCCCCGGAGCCGGAGAAAAAGTAGTGGTAATGGGTGGCGATAACTACCGCATCGGTATGGGAGGAGGAGCAGTGTCATCTGTAGAAACCGGACAATATGCCAATGCTATAGAGTTGAATGCTGTTCAACGTGCTAACCCTGAGATGCAGAAACGTGTTGCAAATGTGATTCGTGCGCTTGCAGAAGATGATAAAAATCCTATTATTTCAATTCACGACCATGGCGCAGGCGGTCATTTAAATGCGCTTTCTGAGCTTGTAGAGGCAACCGGTGGCCACATCGAGCTCGACGCCCTCCCTGTAGGAGACAAAACATTGTCGGCAAAGGAAATCGTGGGCAACGAGAGCCAAGAACGTATGGGTTTTGTTATCAACGCCAAAGACATTCCTTATGTAGAACGAATTGCTGAGCGTGAACGAGCTCCATTGTATGTTGTAGGTGAAACTACCGATGACAACCGATTCGTATTTGAAGATAAAGAAGGTAATCGTCCTATCGACCTTGCCATGGAGGATATGTTTGGCAACTCGCCAAAGACCATCATGCGCGATAATACAGTAAATCGCACATATTCGGAGGTTGAAACCGACGAAACTTTGCTTGACCAGTATCTTCGTGGAGTGTTGTCGCTTGAAGCTGTTGCTTGTAAGGACTGGTTGACAAATAAGGTTGACCGCTCAGTGACCGGTAGGGTAGCGCGTCAGCAATGTCAAGGAGAAATACAATTGCCATTGAGTGACTGTGGTGTTGTGGCACTTGACTATAATGGTCATGCCGGTATAGCAACATCAATAGGTCATGCACCTCAAGTGGCACTATCAGATTCGGCAAAAGGGTCTGTAATGTCAATAGCAGAATCCCTAACCAATCTTGCCGGAGCCAACCTTGCAAAAGGATTGAAATCAGTTTCGTTATCGGCTAACTGGATGTGGCCTTGCAAGAATGAGGGGGAAGATGCCGCGTTGTATCGTGCAGTAGAAGCATGTTCTGATTTTGCATGTGCTCTCGGAATTAATATTCCAACCGGGAAGGACTCATTGTCAATGACACAAAAATATGGTGAAAACAAGGTGTATTCACCGGGAACGGTGATTATTTCAGCAGCCGGAGAAGTAAAAGATGTACGTCGTACACTTTCTCCGGTATTGTCACCTAAAGTTTCGACATTATATTATATTGATTTTTCATCAGATTCATTGCGTCTCGGAGGCTCGGCATTATATCAATCTCTTAATAAAGTTGGTTCTGATGCTCCGACAGTTAAAGATGCTGCAAAATTTGCCTCTGCATTTGAAGTGATGCAAAAACTTGTGCGTCAGCGCAAATTACTTGCCGCCCACGACGTTTCTGCCGGAGGTTTGGTGACAACGCTATTGGAAATGACATTTGCCAATAGCAAAGGAGGTGTCTTCTTCCACACAACAGGCTTCAAGATGAATGGAGAAGAGGATCTTATCAAAATACTTTTTGCGGAAAATCCTGCAATGGTAATTCAAGTAGATGATAAGAAAAAGGAATCAGTAGAGAAGATTCTTGATGAGGCAGGGGTGAAATATTTCCCCATTGGCTCACCCACCGACGAGCGCACAATCATGATTGAACATGGGGAAAAAGAAATGCTCCTCGGAATTGATTATTTGCGCGATGTATGGTTCGAAACATCCTACTTGCTCGACCGAATGCAAAGTGGTAAAGAATGTGCTGCAATGCGTTTTGAAAACTATAAGAAGCAACCTATACGCTATCGTATACCCGCATTGTTTAAGGGGACAGTCGAGGCTCTCGGATTAAATCGCCGTCATCAAGAACCATCGAAGGCTCGATGTGCAATAATTCGCGAAAAAGGAGTAAACTCAGAGCGTGAAATGGCATATTCACTCTATATGGCCGGGTTTGAGGTTAAAGATGTGCATATGACTGACTTAATGTCGGGTCGTGAAACGCTTGATGATGTAAATCTTATCGTATTCTGTGGAGGATTCTCCAATTCCGATGTGCTTGGCTCTGCAAAAGGTTGGGCAGGCGGATTTATGTGGAATGAGAAAGCAAAAGAGACATTACGCAAATTCTATGAGCGTGAAGACACTCTTTCACTTGGTATCTGTAATGGATGTCAGCTCATGATAGAGCTCAATTTGATAAATCCGGAGCATGCTAAGCCTACTCGTATGGAGCATAATATATCGCACAAGTTTGAATCGCAATTCCTTGGTGTCAAGATACCTCAAAACAACTCAGTGATGATGGGCTCGCTTTCAGGTATGAAACTTGGAATATGGGCTGCTCATGGAGAAGGTAAATTTAATTTGCCAATGCCTATGAGTGAATACAACGTAGTTGCACAGTATAACTACGCTGCATATCCGGCAAATCCTAATGGTTCAAGAGGAGCGGTAGCCGGCATCGCATCAAAAGATGGTCGCCATTTGGCCATGATGCCTCACCCTGAGCGTGCAATGTTCCCGTGGCAGTGTGGCTACTATCCCGCAAATCGTTGTCATGAAGAGGTTACGCCTTGGATTGAAATGTTTGTTAATGCTCGTAAGTGGATACTTGAAAAAGTAAAATAATATAGTTGGCGCGAGTGGACGCATAGCGAATGTTCCACTCGCGCTCAATTTAAAAATCAAAAAAACCAATAGATACAAAGAGGAAGCAATTCCTAAAAAAATAAGTGGGTTACAATAAATCCATAAATAGCTAATTTAAGAACTACTATGGGAGGATTTTTTGGAGTAGCAAAAAAGACTATTTGCGTCAACGACTTGTTTTATGGTGTAGACTATAATTCTCACATGGGCACCAAGCGTGCCGGTATTGTTACGGTTTCACAAGAAGGTGTTTTTACACGTTCAATTCACAATATTGAAAATTCATACTTCCGAACAAAATTTGAGGGAGATCTTGATGGCTTTTCCGGAAATAGTGGAGTCGGAATTATATCGGACACAGATGCTCAACCAATAATTATAAATTGCCGATTAGGGAAGTTCGCGATTGTAACGGTTGCAAGAATCAATAATGTTGTAGAGCTTGAACATGAATTGCTTCGAGATGGTCAGCATTTTTGTGAACATAGTTATGACATAGTAAACCCGACAGAGGTAGTAGCAACGTTGATATCGCAGGGTAAGGACTTGGTAGATGGGATTAATAATGTTTTCCGTCGTGTAAAAGGGTCGTGTTCCATGCTCTTGTTGTTTGATAATGGCGATATAGTGGCAGCACGCGACAAACTTGGTCGCACACCGGTGATTTTAGGTCGTCATGTGGACGGAGAAGCCCGTGCGGTCACAACAGAGACATGTGCATTCCCCAACCTTGGGTTTGAGATTGATTATAATCTTGGCCCGGGCGAGATAGTGCGCTTTAATTCTGAGGGATATACTATAATGCAGAAGCCTCTTGATAAAATGCAAGTGTGTGCTTTTCTGTGGACGTACTATGGATTTCCTCCATGTGAATATGAGAATCGCAATGTAGAGGAGATGCGATATAATCTTGGATTGAGCATGGGGCGTCGCGATGATACAGATGTGGATTTTGTAAGTCCGGTGCCTGATTCAGGTATCGGAATGTCGCTTGGCTATGCTCAAGGTAAAGGTGTTCCCTATATTCGAGGAATAGTGAAATATACTCCCACATGGCCACGTTCGTTTACACCGAGCACCCAAGAGCGCCGTGAACTTGTAGCAAAAATGAAATTAATCGCCAATTATTCGTTGCTAAAGGGAAAGAAAGTTGCGTTCTGTGACGACTCGATTGTGCGAGGTACGCAATTGCGCGACAATGTGAACGATATTCGCGAGGCAGGCGCCACAGCCGTTCATGTCAGAATTTCGTGTCCGCCACTAATATTCCCGTGTCAGTTCCTAAACTTTACGAGTTCGAAAAGTGCAATGGAGTTGATTACACGCAGGGTAATAGCTGATTTGTCCGGGGAAGAAGATGTGGACTTAAAGAAGTATTCTGATCATACTACCCCGGAATATGAGGCAATGGTAGAGAAGATACGTGAGCATCTTGGTCTTGACTCTTTGAAATTCAGTACGATAGACGACATTGTGAAATCAATAGGGCTGCCAAAAGAACGTATCTGTACTCACTGTTTCGATGGTAGCAGTTATTTCTAAACTAAGATAATAAGAATTCGAAAATAATTGAAATAGAGGCACATAGCTCTGAAAAAACTGTGAGCCTCTATTTTAATATTTAAAAGAATAATAAAAGAGGATTTGTTGATTAAATCCGACAAATTGACCAATGGGAGGAAAAAATAGACAATTTAACGGAAATTTTTTTGATAAATAGCAAAAATAGATTATCTTTGTGTTCTTGAATATAAGGAAGTTGGATTGTTGCGGCCTTAAATAATTGATATTAAGGTAATAAATAAGCCAACGCTTTAAATGTGTGTAAAGGAAAACCGTATTTTTAAATCATAAAAAAGAAAGATTATGAGTTTAAACATCATTGTGCTGGCAAAGCAGGTACCTGATACCCGCAACGTTGGCAAAGATGCAATGAAAGAAGATGGAACCATTAATCGTGCAGCGCTTCCCGCCATCTTCAATCCGGAAGACTTAAATGCACTTGAGCAAGCACTTCGTTTGAAAGATGCAAATCCAGGCTCAACTGTAACGTTGCTAACGATGGGTCTTCCCCGCGCATCAGAAATCATAAGAGAAGCAATGTTCCGTGGAGCCGATGGAGGAGTAGTATTGACCGACAGAGTGCTCGGTGGAGCTGACACCCTTGCAACCTCTTATTCACTTGCACAAGCAGTAAAGAAATTTGGTAACTATGACATCATACTTGGTGGACGTCAGGCAATCGATGGTGATACCGCGCAAGTAGGTCCTCAAATTGCAGAGAAATTAGGAATACCTCAAGTTACTTACGCAGAAGAAATTCTCGATCTCAAAGATGGCTATGTAGTAGTTAAGCGTCGTTTGGAAAATGGTGTAGAGACAGTTAAAGCGCCTCTTCCTTGCGTTGTAACAGTGACCGGTTCGGCTGATGCTTGCCGTCCTCGCAATGCGAAACGAGTAATGAAATACAAACGCGCAGTGTCACCTACAGAGAAAGCCGCTCTTACCCCCGAACAACAAGCTGTCGTAGATGCACGTCCCGACCTCAATCTTCAAGAATGGAGCGCTGCATTTGTGGAAGCCGACCTCTCACAAGTAGGTCTCGCAGGCTCTCCCACAAAGGTGAAAGCAATCGAAAACGTAGTGTTTACCGCTAAAGAAAGCCTTTGTTTGGAAGATAACGACGAACAAATCGAAAATCTCATTAAAGAGCTTATAGCTAATCATACAATCGGCTAATTCGGCCGTCACAATCAATTTTAAGAAAAATGGCAGACAATAATAATCTTATCGTATATTGCGAATTTGAAGATGGCAAAGTGGCTGATGTGAGCCTTGAATTGCTCACCAAAGGTCGTCATCTTGCCGACCAATTGGGAGTGAAGCTTGAAGCTCTTGTAGTAGGCGACAATCTCAACGGTATAGAAAATCAAGTTGCTCCCTACGGGGCAGATGTAGTCTATAAAGTAGAGGACTCACGTCTATATCCCTATACTTCAAATCCTCATGCAGCAGTGTTGATTAACCTTTTCAAGGAAATCAAACCGCAAATTTGCCTTATGGGTGCAACATGCATCGGTCGTGACCTTGGTCCTCGCGTGTCATCTTCACTCCATAGTGGTTTGACCGCTGACTGTACTTCACTCGAAATCGGCGACCACACCGACCCCAAGACAGGCAAACAGTACACCAACCTTCTTTATCAAATCCGTCCCGCATTTGGTGGTAACATCGTAGCAACAATTGTTAATCCCGAGTGCCGTCCGCAAATGGCTACCGTGCGTGAGGGTGTAATGAAAAAAGAAGTTTATAATCCCGACCACAAAGCAGAAGTTATTGCACTTGATGCAAAGAAATATGTTTCTGACAGCGACTTTGTAGTTGAAATCATCGACCGTCATATTGAAAAATCAAAAATCAACATTAAGAATTCTTCAATAATCGTTGCCGGTGGTTATGGAGTTGGCTCGAAAGAAAACTTCGACCTTCTCCACGAGCTTGCAGCTACTCTCGGTGCAGAAGTCGGTGCATCGCGTGCAGCAGTCGATGCAGGATTCTGCGAACATGAACGTCAAATCGGTCAAACCGGTGTAACCGTTCGTCCCAAACTCTATATCGCTTGCGGTATCTCAGGTCAGATTCAGCATATCGCCGGTATGCAGGAGAGCTCAATCATCATTTCGGTCAACAACGACCCCAATGCACCCATCAACACAATTGCCGACTATGTAATCACCGGCAATATTGAAGATGTGCTCCCCAAACTCATTAAATATTATAAGAAAAATTCGAAATAAAGCTCGATATGGCTAATTTTTATACTGACAACCCCGATTTAAAGCAGCATCTTTCTCACCCCTTGATGAAAAAGATTGTCGAGCTCAAAGAGCGCGGCTATGCTGATGCAGAAAAATATGACGAAGCACCTCTCAACTTCGAGGATGCTATGGACAACTACGACCGAGTACTTGAAATCGTCGGTGACCTCTGCGGTGAAATCATCGCCGGCAATGCAGAAGCTGTTGACCATCAAGGACCTCGAGTTGAAAATGGTCGTGTAATATATGCTGACAAGACAGCTGAAAACCTTGAAGCATGTCGCAAAGCAGGATTGATGGGTATGGCAATGCCTCGTCGTCTTGGCGGTCTTAACTTCCCCATCACCCCCTACATCATGGCTGCTGATATTGTGAGCCGTGCCGATACCGGTTTTGAAAACCTTTGGGGATTGCAAGATTGCGCTGAGACTATCTACGAATTTGCCGATGAAGACCAAAAACAACGTTTCATTCCTCGTGTATGTGAAGGTGAAACAATGTCTATGGACCTTACTGAGCCTGATGCAGGTTCCGACCTTCAATCAGTTATGCTTAAGGCAACTCAAAAAGAAGATGGTACTTGGGTACTCAATGGTGTAAAACGTTTCATTACCAATGGTGACTCAGATATCCACTTGGTATTGGCTCGTTCGGAAGAAGGCACAAAAGATGGTCGTGGACTTTCTATGTTCATCTACGACAAGCGCAACGGTGGAGTTACCGTGCGTCGTATCGAGAATAAAATGGGTATCAAAGGTTCTCCCACTTGCGAACTCGTATACAAAAACGCACCTTGCGAACTCTGCGGTTCACGTCGCATGGGTCTTATCAAATACGTGATGGCATTGATGAATGGTGCTCGTCTTGGAATCGCTGCTCAATCCGTTGGTGTAAGCGAAATCGCTTATCGTGAAGCATTGAGCTACGCAAAGGATCGTGCACAATTTGGTAAAGCTATCATCGAATTCCCAGCAGTGTATGAAATGCTTGCTGTGATGAAGGCTAAACTCGATGCATCACGTTGCTTGCTTTATGAAACATCTCGCTACGTTGACCTCTACAAGGCATACGAAGATATTGAGAAAGAACGCAAACTCACACCCGAAGAAAAAGCAGAGCTCAAACTCTATCGCAAATATGCCGATGCATGCACTCCGCTTGCGAAGGGTCTTTCAAGCGAATATTGCAACCAGAACGCTTACGATTGTATCCAAATTCATGGAGGTTCAGGCTTCATGAAAGATTATGCTTGCGAACGTGTATATCGCGATGCTCGTATCACATCAATCTACGAAGGAACAACACAACTTCAAGTTGTAGCAGCAATTCGCCACGTCACAACCGGTACTTACGCTGCACTTATGGATGAGTATGCACAAATGGAAGTTTGTGAAAAGCTTGCTCCCGTGAAAGAAATGCTCGCAGGATTGAAAGTGAAATACCAAGCTGCAATCGACAAAGTAGCAGAAGTTAATGATCCTGCATTCACCGACTTTATGGCACGTCGCCTTGTTGAAATGGCAGGTAACATTGTGATGTCATATCTTCTCATCACTGATGCAACACGCTATAACAGCGAGTCAATGACTAAGAGCGCTATTGTATATAGCAATATAGCTCGTGCTGAAGTTGAGAAACATGCAGAGTTTATTGCAAACTTCTGTCCTTGTCAACTCGAGATTTACAAAGCATAATAAGCAATAATTATAGCTCGATAAAAATGGGACGAGGTATCCGAATAGAGGATGCCTCGTTCGTATTAAATAATGGTTATAAAAATTGTATTGAATAATGTGATTTGCAATTATATGAGATTGAAATGGAAGTCAAAGTCCTTTGATTGATATTTATAGGAAAGATATAAATTGCATTAAATTTTTGATGATTTTTGACAATTTATTTGGATATTATAGAAAAACAATATAAATTAGTTGGCGTATTATCAAATACAATTTCAAATTGCAATTATTATTAATCATTTAATAACCAAATTTAGACCTATTCAATTATGAAAAAGTTAATTAAAAGTTTGTTCGCTGTAGTTCTTTCAGCAGTAGTTCTTTCATCATGTGGTGGTGCACCTTCAGTTGACGGTATTATCGAAAAGTATGATGCTGGAACAGAACTCACCGAAGCAGATTACTCAGCACTTATCGATTACGCTAAAGCAGCATTTGATGAAACTTTACCCTTGATTGAAAAAGCAAAATCAGCAATGGAAGATGGCGATTTTGATGCTATTGCTTCATTAGAAGAAGATGTAAAAGCGATTAAAGCAAAATTTGAACACATGGAAATAGTTGCTGAAATTCTTCAAGATGCCGATGAAGCACAGCTTGGAGAAGATAATGTGAAGGCATTTAAAGAATTCGAAGAAGCTGTAAAAGAAATGACATTTTAATTTTATTAGAGTATAAAATATTTTAAATACGCAATCCGGGATAAGACTACGAGAAGTAGTACTTATTCCGGATTGATGTATATATAGCCTATATTTGTAAAAGAATCGGAAGTCCAGCAAACCGGCAAAAAATAATACTATAAATTTGCAAACAATAGAAAATTGCGTAAATTTGCAAACAACACAAGAGGGGTGTCCTCATTGAAGGACTGAGATTATACCCTATGAACTTGATGCGGTTAGTACCGCCGAAAGGAACTTGTCAAATATATTACATTCATTAGCAGGATTGTTCCCTCTTGTGTCCGTCATCATATTGGTGTCGGATATTTTATTATAAAGCTATGCGAGTAGAAATAAACAACAAAGAGGTAGAATTGCCGGAAGGATGTGATAATATAATCTCATTACTTCAACATCAAGGAATCAGCGAAAAAGGGCATGCAGTAGCTGTTAATAATTATGTCGTACCTCGTGCTGAGTGGGCATTGTTCCGACTCGAGTCCGGTATGAAAGTTATTATTATAAGAGCCGTCAGAGGAGGGTAGAGGTATGCGAAAAATTGCAATTACTTTACCGGAGTTTTTCGAGGGTGAAGCTGCAGAGATCATTTCGTTGTTGAAAACCGGAGGCTTTTGGCGAGTACATATACGGAAACCCGGTGCGACAGAGGCGCAAGTGGTAGAATTGCTCAACGACCTGCCAAAAGAGTTATATCCGCGACTAACGATGCACTATCATTTTGATGTTGCAAAGAAATATTCTCTCGGTGGGGTGCATCTTAATAGTTATAATCCCACGCCGCCACATGGTTGGACCGGAAGCGTCAGTCGTTCGTTTCATTCAATTGAGGAAATTAACTCGTGCGACTATGATTACGCATTTCTTAGCCCCATATATCCAAGTATATCAAAACCGGGCTATAAGGGAAATTTCGATTTGGAACAACTACGAGGAGTTGTAGATGAAAAAATTTTTTCGCTTGGTGGTGTGACCCCGGATAAATTTTCGGAAATCAAAGATTTGGGTTTTGGAGGGGTGGCGATGCTTGGAAATGTGTGGCGGGCAGTAATTAGTAGCGAAAGATTTCGACTCCAATTTATAACCCATGCATCCGACATTCAATCGATAGCAGCTCAAGTAGAGAAAATATTAAGGGGCGGCTGCCGGTGGATTCAACTTCGACACAAAGATGCTGACACTACTGAGTTGATAAAAGAGGGTCGGCTGATACGTCGTTTATGTGATGAATATGGTGCAACATTTATTATAGATGACCAAGTGGAACTCGTAGAAACAATTGGGGCAGACGGAGTGCATCTTGGGAAAAATGATAAGCCGGTAACTGAGGCACGCAAAATATTGGGTATGAGAAAAATTATTGGAGCGACTGCCAATACCTACGAGGATATTGTTGCATCAGTAGGCACCGGAGCTGATTATATAGGACTCGGTCCTTATCGCTTTACCACAACAAAAGAGAAGCTAAGCCCGGTGCTTGGACTTGCCGGATATAATGATATTATAGACCATTGTCGGACGGATAAGATTAATATCCCCATAGTGGCAATCGGAGGGATTGAACGTAACGACATTACTCCTATTCTCAGTACCGGAGTTAGCGGAATCGCAGTCAGTGGAGCAATACGCAATGCTGAAAATCCCGAATTAGAAACAGCAAAAATTATACAATCAATAACAAATTGAAGCAATGTCAAGATTAATAATCGGTGGACGAGAGTTCAACTCTCGCTTGTTTGTCGGGACCGGCAAATTTCGCAGTAATGAACTTATGGAGCAGGCAATCATAGCCTCCGGAACTGAAATTGTCACTGTGGCGATGAAACGTATCGACATGGATGATAAAGATGATGAAATGCTTCACCATATTATGCATGAAGGCATACAACTACTGCCAAATACTTCGGGCGTACGCGATGCAAAAGAAGCAATACTCGCAGCTCAGCTCGCACGTGAGGCATTTGAGACTAATTTTATCAAACTTGAAATCCACCCTGATCCAAAATATCTTCTTCCCGATCCGGTAGAAACGCTAAAAGCAACAGAAGAACTTGCCAGACTCGGATTTGTTGTACTCCCTTATATACAAGCTGATCCGGTGTTGTGCAAGCGATTGGAGGAAGTAGGAGCTGCAACAGTAATGCCGTTAGCTGCTCCCATAGGTAGCAATAAGGGTTTGGTCACGAGAGAACTATTAAAAATTATAATTAGCCAAAGTCGTGTGCCGGTAGTGGTGGATGCCGGCTTAGGAGCTCCATCGCATGCTGCGGAAGCAATGGAACTTGGCGCCGATGCAGTGCTTGTCAACACGGCAATTGCAGTTGCCGGTAATCCGGTGACAATGGCAAAAGCTTTTGCTGATGCCACGAATGCCGGTCGAGCAGCATATCTTTCCGGACTTGGTGCAATTTTAGATTGTGCAGAAGCTTCAAGTCCCTTAACTTCATTCCTTGATTAATATGTTTTCCGATGAGTTGTTGAAATATGATTGGGAAGAGACGACCGCGACGATAATGTCGATAACCACGGCCGATGTGGAGCGAGCTCTTTCAACAGATAGCCCGACTGACCGCGATTTCATGGCACTCATTTCCCCGGCGGCAGAGCCTTATCTCGAACAAATGGCACAAAAAAGTCGCCGACTCACAGAACAGCGTTTTGGCAAAACAATGCAGATATTCATTCCGATGTATATCACAAATTCATGCATTAATTCATGCGTGTATTGCGGATTCAATTGCCATAACAAATTCAATCGCGTTATTCTCACTATGGACCAGATAAAAGCCGAGTGTGAAGCAATTAAAGAGCTCGGTCCATTTGAGAATCTTCTTATCGTAACAGGCGAAAATCCGGTAAAAGCCGGTACGGATTATATAGAAAAGGCATTGCAGGTGTGCCGTCCATATTTTGCGAACCTCACAATCGAGGTAATGCCACTGTCGACTGAAGATTATATTCGTCTGACACATTCAGGATTAAATGGAGTCATCTGTTTTCAAGAGACATATAATAGAGCGAACTATAAAAAATACCATCCCGCAGGCATGAAATCAGATTTTGAATGGCGCTGTAACGGTTTCGATCGCATGGGCATGGCCGGAGTGCATAAAATAGGGATGGGGGTGTTGATCGGCTTGGAGGATTGGCGTACTGATGTAACTATGATGGCTCGTCACTTGTTATATTTACGTAAAAATTATTGGCGTACAAAATTTTCGGTCAACTTTCCGCGAATGAGACCGTCGGAATCGGGATTTCAGCCCAATGTGGTCATGACCGATCGCGAACTTGCACAACTGACTTTTGCATTTAGAATTTTCGACCCGGATGTCGACATTTCGTATTCAACACGCGAAAATCACATTTTCCGTAATAATATGGCAACTCTCGGGGTGACCACGATGAGCGCCGGCTCTAAAGTGGATCCGGGAGGGTATTCAAGTTGTATTGATACGATGAAACAGTTTGATATCAGCGATGATTCTTCTCCCGAACAAGTTATTGCCGACCTAAAAGCGCTCGGTCGTGAACCGGTGTGGAAAGATTGGGATCGTATTTTTGATTATGGACCGATATCAACGACAAACAATACTTGAAGAGTTTGGCGAAACATGTCAGCAGCAATTGCTCGCATCTTCAGCTCTAATCATAGGATTAGGCGGATTGGGCTCGCCTGTTGCTTCATATCTCGTGTCGTCGGGAGTAGGGCGTATCGGACTATGTGATAATGATATTGTCAGTATTACCAATTTGCAGAGGCAAATTCTGTACACTGAGCATGATTTGGGTAAGTCTAAAGTGACTTGCGCTTATAATCGACTTCAAGCAATGTCATCAACCACAGTATTTGATATCTATGATAAAGGAATAACACCTGATACTGCCTTTGACATAATTTCCGATTACGATATTGTAGTTGATTGTACCGATAATTTTGCCACGCGTCTGTTAATAGATAATGTGTGCACGTATCTTGACAAGCCTTGGGTTCATGGTAGTATTGCCGGCTTTTATGGCACAATAACGGTATTTAATCACAATCATCGCAAACGATATATTGACCTATATCCCGATGCTAAGATATTAGCAGAAGAGAATGAGTCAATAGTAGGGACATTAGGACCGATACCGGGAATTATTGGTAGTATGCAGGCTTTAGAAACGATTAAGGTACTGACCGATTGTGGAGATGTGCTTGACGGAAGGCTTTTGTTGCTCTCATTAGATAGTATGTTATTTCAAATAGTAGAATTTTAAGATATCACAATTAAGTTATGGCAAAAAGTTTTGATGAATATGCTGATGCGTATGATAAATGGTTTATAGAAAATCCGAATGTTCTTGCATCGGAAGTAGCTCTTGTTGCAGCAACTCTTAAAGATGCAAAACTTCCCATATTGTCAGTAGGCTGCGGAAGTGGACTCTTTGAGTATATTATGCGTAAAGATTATGATATTAATATTGTTGACGGGGTAGAGCCGTCAACCGGTATGGCTGAGATTGCTCGCAAACGAGGAATGGAGGTGGCAATTTCTACGGGCGAGGATTTTAATTATCCCATAGGACGTTATGGCACGATATTATTCAATGGCTCGCCGAGCTATATCATCGATTTACGAGGAATCGTGGCTAAAGTTTACGATGCACTTCCCATCGGAGGAAGCATAGTGCTTGTCGATGTTCCCAAAGAAAGCTCCTATGGCATAATGTACAACCTTGCCAAGACTTTAGGCACATGGGACCACCCCCTTTTGGAAGGGGTTTATCCGCCCAATCCCTATCCGATAGAATTTGTAAACGTAGCAAATTGGTGTACTACGGCTGAAAAAATTAGCATACTTGAAGATGTTGGTTTTAAAAATATCCGTTGCATGCAGACACTTACAACTCACCCTCTATATTCCGATCTTAGAACAGAGACTCCGGTAGATGGTTGTGATAGAGGGGATTATGTTGCGGTGATAGCAACCAAATGATAATAAAAAGTAGCGCAGATATGAAAAAATGGAGTGAGGAAGTGTGGGAGCAAGCACGTCCAATAGTCAACGTAATTAAAGAACAACTCTTTTTGCAAGAACTTGCAGCCGGAACGTTGTCGGAAGATAGATTTCGATACTATATAAGTCAGGACGAGAAATATCTTGATGTTTACACTCGAGTGTTGGCACATACTGCATCGCGATTGCAAGATAATGGCGATGTGGCCACCTTTTTATCATTTGCTCTCGATGGAATAGCTGTCGAAAAAGAATTACATGCTAATTATAATCCTGATAAAGGCATTGAAATGTCGATGGCATGTAAATTTTATACCTCCTATCTTTTTGCTCAAACCCATGAAGATGTAGCCGTAGCAGCTGCCACAGTTTTACCATGTTTTTGGGTTTATTTAGAAGTTGGAAAATATATTTTGTCAATAGCAAAACTTGAAAGGAATCCATATCGAGCATGGATAGAGGCATATTCCGACCCAACATTTGATGACAGTACAGCCAAGGCGATTGAGGTGTGCGATCGATTAGCTGCTTCAACGACACAAAAAATACGCAATCAAATGACAGAAGCATTTCTTGACGCAACTCGCCTTGAACATTTGTTTTGGCAATCGGCGTATAATAAAGGGAAAAGAGATACACAAACCATTGACAGTAATTTCAATTAAAATAATGAAAAAATATCATATAGCATTGACAATAGCCGGAAGTGATCCGTCGGGTGGCGCAGGAATACAAGCTGATTTGAAAACATTTTCAGCTCTTGGCGTTTATGGAGCGTCGGCCGTTGTGGCACTCGTTGATGAGAATACACAAGGTGTATATGGCGTTCATCCTGTGCCTGTGTCATTTGTCGAAGGACAAATACGCTCGGTCATTGACGACATCGGTGTAGATGCTGTAAAAATCGGTATGCTTCATTCGTCTGAACTTATAGTAGCAGTAAGAGACACTCTTGCACTTTTCCCCAATGTGAGAAACATAGTGCTTGACCCGGTTATGGTGGCCACTTCGGGAGAATCTCTACTTAAACCCGAGGCATTGGATACATTACGTTCAGAACTTGTACCATATAGCAGGGTAATAACGCCAAATCTACCCGAAGCATCGTTGTTACTTGGACAGGTCATTAATGCTCAAGATCAATTAGAGGACGCAGCGATAGCACTTTCGCGGCAGACAGGTGGAGTGTCGGTAATGCTCAAAGCCGGACATTTAGACAATGAGAATCTTGTAGATATCTTTTACAATGCAGAGACCGATAGTGTTTTGCGTCTCTCCGGACCGCGAATAGCAACTCGAAACACCCATGGTACAGGTTGCACGCTATCCTCTGCTATTGCAGCATTTTTGGCAAAGGGTGCATCACTTGATATTGCTGTTCGATCTGCTAAGGAATATCTCTATGCCGCCATAGCCTCAGGTGCCGACTACACAATAGGAAAAGGACATGGACCCGTAAATCATTTTCATGCTCTTTGGGAATGAATTTTTAATAAAGGTTACACTTTTGTTTCATAATTATTAAAATTGCCACAAAAAGACGCTTTTATGTTAAAAATATGCTAAAAATATACGTATTTAGTTGCAAAATGAATATTTATTAATTACTTTCGCAACGAAAAGCTTCTCGAGAGGAAAGCATCTATGCTATTTATTAATTAATCAAAACAATAGAATTATGAAAAAGTTCATTTTCTTATTGCCAGCATTGATTTTTACATTTTCTATTACTTCATGCAATGACGACGAAGAATTGTTTAACAGCGACAACGAGGAGCCTCAAGAATATATTGCTCCTCTGCCAACCGAAGACCTAATGGACGAGTCTGTAAAAGTGCCGACAGCCGTAATCGGCTCTGATTTTGATCCGGTGACTTCAGCTCTTATTCGACGCTTGGAATCACGAGACAACGAGATTACTCCTAATACGCAATGTGTGATAATTGAATCCGGATTTATTCCCTATTTATCGCAATCCCAGAAAAAAGATATTAAAGAACTTTATGATAGAGGAGGGTCGATAATGCTTAGTGAGCCTGAAATCCGACTTGCACTCGATTTTTCTTTGAGTTTGGGTAAAACGTCGGCATTTGGTATAGGTGAGGGTGAGAATGAAGCTATCTTCCATTCCTATGATGCTTATATTTTTAATAACCACAACGACGAATATTTCGTTCAAGATATTAACGCCCCGTACGTTAGTGTATATGAAAATGAAAGTAGTGGTGATGAGGAATTTTCCAATGAGCCTATTATATCGGCAAAATCGATGGATTTAAATTCCATCGATCAGCTCTCTCCTTACGAATGCGGACTTCGTGCTGACAAAATAGCTTTGTGGTTAAATGCGAACTCTGCCCCCGACACATCATCTCGTGCATCAGTGCAGGAGACCGCAACAGCGCAGAGAGTCACAATTGACGTATACCCGAGAGCTAACTTTCCCAAAGTAGAGGGACGCTCAGGGGCATATACTATAATCTATGAAATCACGAGCTTGTATTCATTCTCGCAGGATATTGATTATTATGCTGTGCATCAAGAAATTATAGGCTCTAATAGCGCGATGAATATTGGGAATTGGAAAGATGGTGAATATTATTATGGTTTGTACCTTGGCAATATTACGTGCGACCATAAGCTATTAGACCATAACGACACAACACCGGCATCAACAGTCATTCAGACAACATCGCCGGCAACTACTGAAAATGCTCGAAGTCAAACTGTTGGTATGAGTTTTAATATCGGCGGAAATGTCGGACTCAGTACGAGTGGACCAAGTGCGGGAGTGTCGGGCGGATACACTTATTCAGAAAGCTACTCCGTAAGTATCCCCGATGTTTCAATTGCAAACCAGTGTAAATCGGATGGTAGCCACGTCAACGCACGTTGGGCGTACAATACCGCAGTTCCGTCACCGACCACCAACTTTTGGGGCTACCTCAATGGATTTAGTAATGCACCCGAAGTTGCAACCAACACTATCGATATTCACAACACATGGCTTTGGGCGGTAAGCCATCCGTCAGGTCGCTACAAAATGAAATGTATCAACGAAATTCACTATGACTATCGCCATGGTAAGAATAACGTGTTCACCTATGAATATGGCACTCATACCTATTGGACTACCTATACGAGGTGGATTAATCTCGATGCTCCTAATCGCACTATGAATTAATCATTTTATATTAGTAATAATTTTAATTATAAATAGCATACCAAAAAGCGGAGGCGAATCTCGTCCCCGCTTTTCTGCATTGTTGTATGATTATACTACTATTATTCTTTTACCACTTTGATTGTATAGGTGGCAGGTTTAACACCTTTCGCAGTGACTGTAAATTTAATTTCACCGGCTTCATTGCCGCTTCTTATAATCGCAGTAGCAGCTCCACTAAACAGATTCATTTCCGGATTTTGGAATGGCAAAATGCAAGTGGGGTCACCATTGGCGGTCGCTTCAAATGTTCCGGCTCCAGAAACATTAAACTTCACGCGACGATTGTCGGTAGGTACGATATTGCCATTCTTGTCGGCAACTTGAATAGTCAGATACACTAAATCATCGCCTGTGGCAACTAACTTATCGGTGTTAGCGGTGACAACAAGATGATGGGCCTTGCCGGCAGTTTTAAGCACCTTTTCAGCAGCAATATTACCATTTGTATCATAGGCAATGACTTTCACTTCGCCTGGTTCGTAGCGTGTTTCATTCCACATCAAGCGATAGCGTGTTTGATAGGTTGAATCATTCTTTTGACGCACACCTTGGCTTTTGCCATTGATAAACAACTCCGCTTTAGGGAATGATGTGTATACAAAGATTGGCGTAATTTCCCCTTCGCGACCTTTCCAATTCCAGTGGGGCAAAATATGGAGAGTGGTGTCCTTAGTGTTCCATATCGAACGATAGAGATAGTATCGGTCCTTCGGAAGAGATGCGAGGTCGATAATACCAAACACTGAGCTATGGCTGGGCCAAGCGTTGGTGTCGTAGGGAGAAGGTTCCCCGAGATAGTCAAACCCTGTCCACACAAATTGACCGAGCACATATGGCAATTCGTCTTTATTAAAATCGATGTCGGGGGTGTTGGACCATGAGCATGTTTCATTGTCGTAGCTCGACGATTGATTGTCGTCGTGAAGCACTGCATTGTGTTCGTTTTCAAATGAAACGGGGAAATGATATACGCCACGAGATGATACTGTCGACGCTGATTCAGAACCGTAAAGCATTTTCTGCGGTAGTTTCTCATAGAAACCTTCGTAGTATTGTGGCTTATAGTTGAATCCGGGGATATCGAATGACGCGGCAAAACCATTATCAATTACCGAACCGATTTGGTCCATTCCGTTTGTGACCGGACGTGTAGTATCGAGACTTTTAATCACGTTTTTAAGCATGATGCTTTCAGCAACGCCATCGGGCCCCCATTGACTTGGTACTTCATTACCGCTTGACCACATGACTACCGCCGGACTGTTGCGATAATGTTTCACCATGTTGGTGACATCTTTCTCAGCCCAATCGGTGAAGAATTTGCCATATCCATTTTTCGATTTCGGACGGAAGCTCCAATCGTCAAATGTTTCGACTATCAGCATCATGCCCATCTCTTCGCATAGTTCTACAAGCTCCGGCGCCGGCATGTTGTGAGCGGTACGAATGGCATTTGCTCCCATATTCTTTAGCAATTCAACTTGATGACGCAATGCTGAACGATTGATGGCAGCACCGAGTGGTCCAAGGTCGTGGTGATTGCAAACTCCTTTAAATTTGGTAGGTACGTCGTTGAGTAAAAATCCTTCTTCAGGTATAAATTCAATCTTTCGCACTCCAAATCGAGTTTCGTAGCTGTCAACTTCTTTGCCGTTGATACTTAATTTTGTTCGGGCAATATAGAGAGCAGGGGAGTCGGTGCTCCACAACTCAGGATTATTGATTAAGAAATTCTGGGTGTGAACTTGACCATGGGCATAGTAGGGTGAATTATTTGAAGCTACAACATTTCCGTTGGGAGCAATCAATTCGGTAGCAACATCAATTTTTTCCCCTTTATTAGCCCCGGCAATCTCTATTTGAAGATTAACCGATGCTTTTTCTTTAGATACAGAAGGAGTGGTGATGAAAGTACCCCACACCGGGATGTGCACGCGGTCAGTATTTACGATGTGTACGTTGCGATACAATCCGGCACCGGGATACCAGCGTGATGCACGTTCAAAGTTTTCCAATTCTACTACCATTTCATTGCTTCCGATACGACAAGCTTCTGTTGCATCGGCATAAAATGAATTGTAGCCATAGGGCCAGTAGGCCACTTCTTTCCCATTGACTTTTACATGGGCATTGCTCATCGCGCCATCAAACACGAGAGTAATTGTGCGACCTTCGATTTCGGCAATTTCAAATGTGGTGCGATATACACCTTTGCCGATAAAAGGCAAACCACCCGTACGCCCCGTTTTCTCGGTTTTTTCTGTTTCTCCGTTTTGTTCTACGGCAACTACTTGCAAATCGTTGTTTCGGTCAAAAGGTCCGTAGATAGCCCAATCGTGGGGTATTCTGACGTTTTGCCACACATTCGCGTTGTCGATGCTACCTTTTTTGAATTCCCAATTTTCATTGAGAGTAGTAACCGAACGCTCGGCATAGGCATTGAATGTAATGGCTCCCGAAAGAGCCATTACAAGAATAGAAATATGTTTTTTCATTGAAATCATATTTTTCAGGTAAAAAATTTAAAGTTTTATTTTGTAAAGATATAAAATAAATTTCAATTCTTTAGAAACTTTATTTTTTTACTTGATTAGTTGCATTTTTAAAAGGATCGAGCGCAACAGTTGGCGCGCCATTTTCAAAGCAGCCGAGTTGATAGCCACCATTATATCCGCTTGGAGCTTGAGGTTCCCAATAGAAGATACCTTCAACGTCGGCTTTCATCATCTTTTCAATCAATTGGCGGCACGCTTCGGCTTCTGAAAAGTGTTCCCCGATTTCACATATCATAATCGGTTTGTTGTACTTTTCTTTGAGGTGCTTAATATTAGCGATGCAGTCGTCGGAAACTTGTACCCAATTATCAGTGCTTCCGGCTTCTTTATCCTCCTCGCTTCTCACCCAATAGGGATAAAGCGACATACCAATCATATCGTATTTGCCACCATTTTGTTCTAATATATCGAACATTTGGTCGTAGCGATATTGGTCGTTGCCTTGGTCGAGATGTACGATGACCCAAGCATTGGGGAATACGGCTTTAACAGCATCGTAACCGGCATTATTGAGTTGAGTAAGCTCAACGGGATGGTCGAGTGTGCCAACGGGGTGCATCATGCCGGGAGTTGTTTCGTTGCCGATTTGAACCCATTCCGGTTCTACACCTGCATTCTTTAGCGCGTTGAGAGTCTCAGTCACATGATTACCAACAGCCTTAGTTAATTCTTCCATTGGCATATCTTTCCAAGCTTCGGGAATGTGTTGGTGACCGGGGTCGGCCCATGTGTCGGAGAAATGGAAGTCAATCATGAGGCGCATATTCAAACTATCTGCTCTTACGGCCTTTTTGACAACATCTTCAATGCTATTCCATTTGTCTTTTGGATTAACCCAAACACGCAGACGAATTGAATTTACACCACAATAGTCGCGAAGTAGCTGCATACATTCCATCTCTTGAGGATTTTCTCCGGGGGTGTAGAATTTGTCACCCTTAGCTTCCATCTCTGTAATCCAACTGACGTCGGCACCGCGAGCAAAGCCTGTTTCTCTGACATATCCGTCGCTTTTTGAGCAAGAAAGCAACATGATAGGAAGTATCGCTAATAATATTGATGTATATTTCATAATAGTACCGTATTAAATTTCAGTAAATATATCAAGAGCCGCAGTCGGACGACCATATTCGTCGAAGCAACCTTTGCCATAGCGTGAAGACGGCGACTCAGGTTCCCACCAGAAGATACCTTTGAGGTCAACAGTTTTACCATCGTTAACCATTTTACGCATTATTTTGTCGGCGATTTCGGGTTGGTCGTGGTCCATACCGATTTCACACATCATAACCGGTTTGCCATATTTGTTCTGAAGAGTTTTGACATTGGCAATACAGTTATTGACATTAGTTTCCCAAGTGTCGACAGTGGGATATAACGACATACCAATCATGTCATATTTGCCCCCTTCGGCTTCCAATTTGTCGAAAATACGTTCATAAATCCACAAATTGTCGCCACTATCGAGATGTACGATTACTTGTGCTTCAGGGAAATAAGATTTTACTGCATCATAACCCGCATTCACCATCTGAGTGAAATTGTCCCCATTGTCGAGTTCGCCCAAAGGCCACATCATGCCTCCACGAGTCTCATTGCCTATTTGTACCCATCCAGGTTCGATACCATAGGCTTTAAGCTTCGACATCATTTCATTGACATGGTCGGTCATCGCAACTTTTACTTCATCGATAGTCATATTAGCCCATGCTGCAGGTATGCTTTGATTTGCCGGGTCGGCCCAAGTGTCGGAGAAGTGGAAGTCAATCATAACTCTAAGTCCGAGATTGTGGGCGCGACGAGCTTTGATTACGGCATCATCGATATTGCACCATCCTTTTACTACACTGCTATTTTCGGGATTGACCCATACACGTAGGCGAATGGAATTTACTCCGCAATCTTCTTTGAGGAGTTGCATTAATTCTTTTTTAGTCCCTTCCTTATTGGTGAATTCATATCCTAAAGATTCGAGTTCGGTAATCCAACTGACATCGGCCCCTTTAGCATATGTGCCACGTTCAATTATGATAGGTTCGTCGACTACGGGAGGATTAGTCACAGGGTCGACATCGCTACAGCCGGCGGCGAGCAGCCCTAAAAGGGCTGTCGCTGCTGCTGAATATAGTTTATTATATAATTTCATAGTTCGCTGAAAGAAATGTTGTTTAATTATTTTGAATAGCTGTAAGTGCCTTTTGCCAAATCCACGGTCAGCGTATAGATGCCATTTTCGAGTTCGTTGTCACCCTCAAATCCGTCGTGGAAGAGTACGAGTTCGCCGGGTTTGCCGTTTCCACCGAAGAAGAGGTCCCAGTTGTCGTTGAGGACAATCTTAACGCCCCACGGTGTGTTTGCGCTTTTTGTTACCTGTGCAGTATAAACACAGGGCTCATCGCTTGCGGTCATTTCTGTGAGCGACCAGTCGTCGTTCAAGCCGGTGTAGCTTACTTTTGTTACAGCGGTCAACTTGTAGGTCAATGCCGATAATGATATGTCAAACAGATAGAGACCCGGGTCGGGAGCTGCGATATTTTCGCTTCCATTTGCTACTAATTGACCTTCATAACCATTTCCGCCGGCGGCCATTCCATAATAGTCGTCCCAAACATTCTCTTCTTTAATGATTTGGTAACCCCATTCTGAATTTACGGGAAGTACAGCTCCATAGTTCAAGTAGTCTTCGTTGTAGAGTTTGATAGTCCAGTCAAACGTCCAATCACCATATGCACCTACTACATATAAGTAGGGGAGTGCTTGTTCTACAGGTGCGGCAGCACCAGCTTCGGCTGTAAGTTTCAGCGCGAGCGGGTCGTTCAAGTCAAGCGTAATTGTTGTTTCACCGGCTTGTGCTATCTCAACTGCAATTGTACCGTTGCCTCCAAATTCAAGAGAGGCGGCAGAGCCTCCGAAGCTGATAGGGGTGTCAATGGCCAAAGCGTCATCTGTTCCGGTTGATACGTTGTATTGCTTACCGGTACTTGTCAAAGTTACGTTGTAAGTTCCGGCTGTGGCTGCATCAAATGTATATGTCCATTTGTTGAGTTTACGCTCATAGGTCATTTCGCCTGCAATGTCGCCACCAAGAGTCATTGTCGGGATAAGAAGGGCACTCCATTCGTTTACAGGGATATTGACCACTGTGTAGTAGCATCCTGACAAACCGGGATACCAGAAGTTCCATGCGGTATCTTTCGAAGAGATGACAAACGGGGTTCCTGTTTCGCCGTCATTACCCCACACATGGCCGTCGCTTTCACGCAACCACCAGTTTTCCCATGCACCGGCTCCGATAAAGCCTGAATAAATCTTATCCTCATTGGGTGCGCGGAGCACTCGTCCGGTATCTTCTTTCGAAGCATTAAGGTAAACACCAAGTGTCATGTCAACTTTGAATGGAGTCACAGATAGCTCCAATACTTCGCTATAAAAAGGATTGGTATTTACTCCGAGAGCGCCTTTAATTCTGACATATAGAGGCGCTTTTACTCCACCTTCATAGCCCAACTGCGAAAGCAAAGCATTGAGAGCGCTACAGGTGAACTGATATGAATAGACTCCATTGTCGACGTTGACATTCGCTATTTTTTCAAATGAAATGTTATTTGAAAATTCAATAGTGTTGTTGACGGCTCCATTAGGAGCTGCGATATCAGGGTCGCTCGTTGATATGTCGCCATTTTCATTCCAATGCAATGTTAATACCAGAGCATCTTGTGCATCTTCACTAAGTACTATATCATTCGTGTTGCCACTCAATGTGATATCTTGAATATCTGAGGCATACACGATATCGTCATTGTCGCACGATGTAATCGTAAGTCCTATTAGACCTAACGATGCGAACAATATTTTATGATTTATATGATGTTTCATTGCTTATTAATATTGAGGGTCTTATTAATAGAGGGGATTTTTCAAGTTGGGATTAGCGGATATCTCGCTTGCCGGAATCGGGTAGCAGTTGTATTTTGCATCTACAGCTTTACCATCGATTACGCCACCTTTCCATTGCCATATATAATCGGCTGTTGTAAATTTATTGTGGCGAACCAAGTCACTACGACGCAAGCTTTCGAAACAAAATTCGCGTCCGCGCTCATCTAACATAAAGTCGAGTGTGAACTGTGCATCTGTGATATCGCCGGCATTAGCACGACCGCGTACCATATTAACGAGTTCCAAAGCTTCGCTACGTGACATCCCTTGACCTCCGCGCAGCACTGCCTCCGCACCATTAAGCAACACTTCGGCGTAGCGGAACACAGGATAGTCGGTGTCAACGCCATAGGAAGTTTCACATGAAGCCTCTCCTTCGTCGGTGAGGTTAGTCCATTTCTCAGAGTGATAGCCACTGGCTCCATCTTCAAGACCTTTGTCGAGATATTGAGATTGTCCGTCGGTCCAAATCATGCAGCGAGAATCGGTACTGCTTGCGATGTCACCGAAGATATTGCAATATTCACCACGCAAACGGAAGTTGCCCCAACCATTGGGAATACCGTATTTAGTGGGGTCTTGGCTATTGTCGCTACCGCAAGAACCATGCACGAGATTAGTTGTAGTTCCCCAAGTCGGGCAGTTTTCATGGTCAACTTCAAAGGCATATATGATTTCATTAGTGCGTTTGTAGTTGTCGGCATTGAAAAGTTTAGCAAAATCGGGCTCAAGAGAGTAGCCAAGTGCCATCGCATTTTTAGTTGCGGCAACACATTCGCTATATTTGTCAACTCCGGCAGTTGTCAAAGCGTTGAGGAATACACGTGATTGCAAAGCGTAAACTGCCCCTTTGCCGGGGTGTGCATATTGAGGATTAGCAGGCAATATTTCTGCAATTTCGTTTAACTCAGATTCGATATAACCTAGTAATGCAGCGCCATCGTAACATTCCGGGATATAAGCTGAGTTGGGTGTTGTGTGGTCGACAAACGGACCTTGGTGGAATAAATCAAGCACCCATGCATAGCTCATCGCACGGAAGAAACGTGCTTCAGCGGCCATAATTGCTACTTCTTCACGCTCGGTGTCGGTGAAATGAGATGGAATGTTTTCACTATGACGAATAAAATCGTTACATACTGCTATAGTGTGATACAATCTGTAGTAGGAATCGGATACAAATGATTGTGTAGCATCCCATGTGATATATGCCAAATTACCTAAATTGTCACCCGACAACCAGCGGAATGCACATTCATCGGTAGGAACTTCCTGAAGCATAAATAAATTACGCATCATATCATAGCCATGGTTGGACGATAAATCGTTGGCAGAAGCCTTATCACTACCACCTACATTATAAGAACTGAGAATCTTTACACAAACTCCTCTATAACCGTCGATAGTAGAATAGACTGTTTGAGGGGTGTCGCCTATATGTGGCATCTGGTCAAGGTCATCGGTGCATGACCCAAGCATAAGTACTGATGCTGCAGCAGTAAAGGCTGATATAATATATTTCTTCATGATATTTCCTAATTAAAAGTTTAGACCTACAGTGAGAGAATAAGTGCGCGGACGAGGATAAACAGAACCGTCAATGCCTCCGGCTACTTCAGGATCCACACCGGTATAATCAGTTATTGTAAATACATTTTGAATATTTGCACTGACATTCAAACTGATATTTTTGTACACCTTGCCAAAATTGTAATTCAATTGGATGTTGTCCATTTTTAAGAATGATGCATTTTCAAGATAATGGTCTGAAGTGTATTGACGTTTTGTGAAATGTGTATCCAAGAAGCTGTCGCTCAAATTGTTGATTTGTCCGGCGCTCCATGTCGTACATTCCCATGCGCCCATATTGGCCGCATTCCTATTATATACGTAGTTGCCTACATTTGCACGAAGAGAAGTTGACAAAGTCCATTGTTTGTAGCGAAGCGAGGTGCTGAATCCGAAAATCCAATCCGGGGTAGGGTTATGTCCTTTGTAGCGGTCGTCTTCAGTTACTTTGCCATCGCCATTAAGGTCGGCATAGAGCCCTTCAATCGGACGACCTGTTTCGGGATCATAAATCTGTTTGTACAATTTAAATGTATAGGGTGCGAAACCTGTGCTTAGTGTTTGGATATAGTCGCTTTCAACTGCTCCTACCGGAGTATCGGCAGCTATAACTCCTTCAATAAGGCTTAGATTGGTGATTTCATTTTTTTGATATGTAGCATTGAATGTTGCGCTCCAATCCCAATCCTTGGTTGTGATAATGTTGCCGGTCAATGCAATTTCAACACCTTTTGATGACACATTTCCCACATTGGTTAGCATCTGTTTGTCGAAATTGACACCTGCCGGAATGGGGACTGTAGCCAAAAGGTCTTCTGTTTTACGTGTGTAATATTCAACAGAAGCAGTGAAGCGGTTGCTTAGGAATGCGAAGTCGGCACCGAAATTCCAACTCTTTGTAGTTTCCCATTTCAATCCGGGGTTGTACACTTCCGGACGAATTGTAGGAATAAATTGACCGTTGTACAAATAGAAGGCACCGGGTTGGCTGGTGGTGTAGGATAACAAGTGGAAATAGTTGCTGATGCCATCTTGCTGGCCTGTAACACCGTATGAAGCACGAATCTTAAGGTCGTTAACGATGTCGCGCAAAGACTCGAAGAATTTTTCTTGAGATACGCGCCAAGCAAGAGCTACCGATGGGAATGTACCCCAGCGATTAGATTTTGCAAAACGAGAAGAACCGTCGCGACGGAATGTTGCTGTCAATAAATAGCGATTGTCGAATGTATAATTCAAACGCCCGTAGTAGGAAAGAAGAGAGTGACGTTCGTCCCATGCAGAACTTGTCCAGTCAAGAACTCCTTCGCAATCGTAGCCATATGTTTCGGGTCCACGGCTTTTCCACATTTGGTAATCATAACCGACAGTGACATCAACCGTACTCTTTATTTCGTCAAATTCGTGATTATAGTTGGCATAGATTGTCAACAATTTGTTATCGTTACGTTGTTTACCTGTTTCATAGTCAGAACCACCATCATACCATGCACTAAAGTTGTTGGCAGGAGTATAATATTTTGATTTACCACGGCTATAATCGTAACCACCGGTAAGATGGAAACGTAGGTCGGGGAGAAAATGAGTGGTATAATCAATGTCGATATTCCCGATTAGACGATATACATTAGATTTGCGTTCATATTGTTCGAGCATTGCAACCGGATTGGCAATAGCACCTTGTGCGGGGCCTCCGGCATTGTCCATTACTTCAAAGAACCCACCAAATGTTTGGTCGTCCATATATACCGGTTGAGTGGGGTCGTAAGCATAGGCATTCCATATTGCGCCGGTATTGGCAAAACGGTTGTTTTGATAAGTCCCCTTCCCACTGAGTTGGATTTTCAAATGGTTGTCAAAGAAAGTAGGACTAAGGTTGATGTTGGCAGTATAGCGAGTCGCATTATCTGTTTTGAGAATACCGTCTTGGTACATCGCTCCTAATGAAACACGGAATGGCAACCAATCGGTTGCGCGACCTGAAATGCTGATATTGTTATCTGTGCCAAATGCTGTATGGAAAATTTCGTCATTCCAATTGGTATTGGCATCGCCGATAAGTGCCTTCTGACTTTCTGTCCCGTAAGTATTGATGACATTTATAAATTCATCATGCGACAATGATTTTACCGTACGTGTCTTATGAGAAATAGAATTGGTAGTCTGGAAAGATACTTTAATTCCATCGCCTGAGCCTTTTTTGGTCGTAATAAGGATAACACCATTAGAAGCACGTGAACCATAAATAGCAGTTGAAGATGCATCTTTCAATATAGTCATTGATTCGATGTCATTGGGGTTGATGAGCTGCATAAAATTTGCTTGTCCTTCAACACCGCCACCAATTTCCATCGGTACGCCGTCGATTACAACGAGAGGGTCGTTGGATGCACTCAGTGAGGCACCTCCGCGGATTCGTATTGTTGAATAAGAGTTGGGAGAACCACCACTATTAGTGATTTGTACACCGGCTATTTTTCCGTTGATAAGTTCTTCCGGAGTTGATATGACCCCTTTATTAAAGTCTTTCTCACTAATTGAGGCGACAGACCCGGTCAAGTCTTCTTTTTTCTGTACACCATAGCCAATAACTACGACTTCGTCCAATACCTCAGCGTTAGGCTTCATTGTGAGATTGATAACATCAGATGTTATATCAACGGTGATAGGGTTGTAACCCACATAGACAACGTGAAGTTGCTTGCCTGTGGTGGGAACTTTCAACGTGTATTTTCCGTCGAAATCAGTTGAAGTGCCGATAGAAGTACCAACAATCTGAACGGTTGCTCCTATGAGAGGTTCGCCTGTCTCATCACTGACAGTACCCGTCACTGTCCGTTGTGATTGTGCAAATGCCGAAACGGGTATAAAGAGGATTGCAAGGAATAATCCTAGCAAACGGCTCCTTATTCGGGTTGCACCGATTGATTTGTTCATGGTTAGTTTTTTTAGTTATTAATTTAAGGTAGTTTTAATTTCGTTTTTCTCTTCAACCTTTTAGATGTAGCATCTAATCTCGACATCAGTCTATGTCAAAATTACATTTTTTGAAATGTAAAAATGTATTAAAATTGGACAAAAAGTGAAACAAATCGGACAACTGTCTGTTTTGACGACTTTTTTAACTAAATCTCGTCGTCCGATTGATATTGGCTTGGTTTCACTCCGAATTGTGCTTGAAAGCATTTTGTAAAGTATGATGGAGTCTTAAATCCTACCATATATGCAATTTCCGAAACGGTAAATCGTCGTTGACTCAAAAGCACCGCTGCTTTCTGCAATCTCACTCTTCGTATATAGTCAAGAGGGGCTGTATTCATATATTTTTTAATCAATCGGTAGAGATGCTTTTGGTCCAATCCGAGTTTTTCGCATAGTGAATTCACGTTTAAGTCGGGGTCGGAAATGTTCTCCTCGATTGTTTTGGCAATTTTAGCCAACAGTTTTTCGTTTGCAGTCTCGGCTGTAATCGGTTTTGACTCTGATTCGGTTATTGCTTGAATACGCATTCTCTCTTTTATGTCATTGCGCGATTTTAGTAATAATTTGATGCGCCCAATCAATGCCTTTGGCTCAAAAGGCTTAGCCATAAATACGTCAATTCCCAATTTAATACTCTCATTTTCTGTGGGATTATCACTTTTCGCCGTTAACATGATAACGGGAATATGTGATAATCTGGGGTGCTGTTTTATTAATTTTACCATCTCCAACCCACTCATTATCGGCATCATTTCGTCGACAATAATCAAATCGGGTAAAAATGATGATGCAATTGCAAATCCCGAACGTCCGTTAGCGGCAGTCAGCGTGGTGAAGTCATTTTTGAGGAAGTCGGCAATAAAATCGCTTATCTGGACATTGTCGTCAACGATTAATATTTTAGACTTGCCGACATTGTCGGGTTGAGATATGTGGCTGCTATGTAGGGCAACATTTTCAGAAATAGGTAGTGACACTACAAATGAAGTGCCTTGCCCCTCTTTACTATAAAGAGATATGTTACCTTTCATTAATTCGAGGTATTTCTTTATTAAGTATAGCCCTAAGCCCGTGCCTTCCTTGAGTGCAGAAGCTGATGCCGAGCGATACATTCGCTGGAACACCAATGATTGGTCGCTATCGGAAATACCGACACCGTCGTCGGACACCACGATTTCTACATTATCCCCTTGTTTGCTGATGCCACATGAAATTGTTGCGTCGGCATTGGAATATTTGCAGGCATTTGAAAGTAGATTGGTTATTATTGATTCAAATTTTACGGCGTCACCCTCGATATGGATTTGACTTACTGATGAGTGGAACACGAAATTCTTCTGTGGATTGTTCTCTTTAAACACATCAAATACCCCTTTGCAAAATTCAACGATATCAAACGTTGACAATATCAACATGCTCTCGTCGGCATCTTCCAAATGTTGAAGCTCGATAGTGCGATGTATCATATTGTTTAATCTGACAGCATTATTGTAGACTGTTTCGAGGCTTTTTTTGCTTTCTTCATCTTTTGCTCGTTCTTTCAGTTGACTCACCGGCCCAATTATCATTGATAGCGGAGTCTTTAGGTCGTGAGATATGTTGGATAAGAATGATAGTTTTCGCTCTACGCTTTCTAATTCGTTTTGTCTCTCTTGTTCACGAAGAGCACGAATGCTACGCTTTCTAACATACCATATTATCCAAATTATCAGAGCAATCGCAACTGCAATATAGGCTATTATTGCCCAAGTAGATAATGCGAAAGGTGCTTTTACTGTCAGTGGAATTGCAATCGGAGCCATTGGTGACCCTATTGTCTTGACTAATAGGTTATAGCTCCCCATGTTGAGGTCGGAGAAAGTAATTGTGTTGGAGCCTTCGGGCATCACAATCCACCCACCCGGCATGTCTTCTTTCGATTTTGAGAGTTTGTACATGTAGCGCTGAACGGCTTCGGGGGAGTAGTCGAGCGAACTTACTACTAGCGTTACGCTCCCCCCCGAGGGTATTATTATCCCATTTTCACTACCTTGTAAGTCCGACAAGTTGTAATATCCTTCACCATTGTCGGTTAACACCATTTTAATAGTCTTGTAGTCGGTGGCTTTGTTGATGATGTCGCGATCAACTTCTACGATTTCATCGGTTCCCCCGAGATACACTTTGTTGCTGACCTTGTCCTCATATACCGCAGTGTAGGACTTTTGGGGAATTGGTAGCAATTGAGCCTCTAATGTAGTCCCATTTACACTCCACACATTGCTCAATGTCGAAGCCCAGATACCTTCGCCTACCGCACCTATTGCCATGATCGATTCATCGCTATTGGTTTGTGGAAATTTAACTGTCTGATAAATTCCGGTAGTAGTGTTGAATATTATTGCACCATCTTTGTGTGCACACCATACTTTCCCGTTATTATCAGTGCATAGATGCGTGGGATATTTCCCTGTAATATTGAAAATATCATATTCTGTAGCTTCCCCGGTTGCCGGATTATATCGAGTCAGTACATTGTCACGGTATAATAATATCCACAAACATCCTTGTTGGTCCTTTACGATATTGTTGATAAAATCATTATTAAGGTTGAACGGCGTTGTCTCAGAGTTAATTGACTTGTTGGCAGCAATAACGCCTCCATTGATGTTAAATTTCTTTTTGTCAACATAGTGAATGCCATTAAGAAAGCTCCCAATCCAAAAATAGCCGTTGTCTTCTACGATTGCATAAACCCAATTAGAATTATGCTTGCCCTTCTCATCGACAATAAAAAACAGATCAAAATTATTACTGCCTTTGTTTAAACGATTGATTCCGGCATCGGTAGCAAACCACATGTTGTTGTCAGAGTCTTCGTGAATTGCGCGTATTCTATTGTGAGATAGTGAATTTCCGAATTCTGTGTGGCGATACCATATTGGTTGGCCGTTCATTGATAAATGTAGGATTCCATTTGTGCCTCCCAGCCACAAGTTGTTGCTATGGTCGCGGTAAATGTGGAAAATTTCATTACCCTCACCTGAATGGGTCAACGAACTGAGTTTCAGTGTTCTTATAGCCCTTGAATTAGATGCAATGGATAATCCTCTATCATGGCCTGCCAATATATTATTTTGTGAATCAACGAATATACTCCATATTTCGTTCCCGGCTAAACTTAACTCTTGCCGAGTGTCATGGCGATAATGTTTCATTTCCTCTTTAGAAATGTCAAAAACACCATTGTCGGTGCCTACGAGAATGTGCCCCGTTTCGCCATGTGTCATACTTTTAATATTTCCACTCTCCGGAATGATAACTTTTTCCCATTGCTCATGTGTCGGGTAATAGCGCAATAGAAATCCCTCTCCGCCCACGTAGATGCTTTCTTTATCTTCGTTTTCGAGTAGACAGTTGACAAAGAGTGTAGTGTGTTGTCCCGTTATTGTTGGTTCTATTTTTATCTTGTTGAAACACTCGGATTTGGAATCCCAACGAGCCAATCCATCGTAGGTCCCTGCATAGAGTACTCCGCGACTATCTCTGACTATCGAATATACAGAGTGGTGGGGTAGCCCTTGTGAATAATCGGTCAAAACGTTCGTTGCCAAATTGCACCGTACAATACCATTCAACCCCCCAATCCACAGATTATTATCGACCAAAAGTAGCACGCGAATTTCTTTCGGTGTCGGTATTTGGAAATCATTCAAGAGACCGGAGGCATAATCGTAGATGAGCAATCCGTTATTGCTCCCAATATATAGTTTGTTTTGATGCTCTATTATAGAATATATTTGCGAACCGGCGCGTTCTGCTATATTCACTGAATGGGTAGTCACGCCATCATAAAAGTATAAGCCATTATTTGAGCCAATCCATACAAGTCCACGGCTGTCCTTAAAGATGCAAAACACAGTAGTTTTTTTGCCATCGACAGTAATATTTTTCCACGACAAATCCGGGTCGGGGAGTTGAGTCGCAGCCAACCCTCTGAACGGCACTATGATAGTGATTAATATAAGTAAAATTCTCAGCACGACGCTACAGTTGTGATACAATTTCATGATACCTCAGGTAGTATTCTATTTCGAGAGCCAACATTTTGTTAGCAATTATCAATACAAAGATAATATTTTTCGGATATAACCCGCAACGAAAAATTGCTTCATCGTTATAACAAATCTCCAAATTGTTGCAACAAAACAGACACACGCGATATGAATACAAATTCTATTTGAAAAATTATTATGTACACTAAAGAATAATCAAAAAATACCAATATTGTCCTAAATAATTTTGAAAAAAATAAAAAAGGAAGTTGAAAACTAA
>CAYWXG010000010.1:0-53206 GCA_964462445.1 uncultured Barnesiella sp.
CATTTTTTGCACAAAGCTAAGAGACTGCCCAACTTTTATTGTTAGACAGCCTCTTATTATTTTATAAAATATATAAACGATTGAAAAATAGCATGTTAAAATTTTAATTTGGCAAACTTTTTTATGCAAAATGTTTGCCTTGTTTATAAAACTATTTGTCATTGTCAAAGTATACCGAGAGATTTGAATTTTTCAATGTCGCATTCTTTTATGCCGGATTCTTCGAGTGGCACCCCTTCATTATAGTCGTTTAGATACATCGGACGTGGTGAAACATAGCTTGGAGATGCAATTGATTGCTCTGCATCATAATACGCAGTATGAATACCACTTATGTCGAGTAGCGTATGGAATATAGCTTGCGTAGGTGCGATATACTTATCATAATTTTGCGAGAGATTCCGACGAATTTCCGGATAAGTCACATCGTATTCTTCCGATGTCCAAGCCAACATTGGCACATGCAACTGATAGTATGTTGAGATTGGTGAAGCGTGAAGGAATCGTTCGCGTTCGTCATCAAAAATATCTTCTCCATGGTCCGATGTATAAATCATTACAGCCTTTGTGTTGGTAGCATCAAGAAGATTGATTACGTCGTCAATTACACCATCTGTGTACCGTGTGGCATTATCATAGGCGTTAAGAAGTTCCGAGCGGTGCTTTATATTAGCTTGTGAAGCTTCGTCGGGTTTAAAGTATGATAAGCTGTCGGGATAACGTTCTTTGTAATTAAAATGTGAACCGTAGGTGTGTAGAATGATAAACTGCTTTTTCCCTTTATTTTTTTCGAGATTGTCGCGTAAAAGTTCAACAAGGTTGTGGTCATAGTGCTTATCCCCTTCAAGGTATTCAACATCGTCAGCCTCCTCCGAAAAATATTGCGTATAGGAATGATTTTTAGCTTGATTGGAGAATACTGCAGTGGTGTAACCAACCTCTTTAAAGGCTGTTATGATACTTTTGCGATACATTATTGAATCAAACGAAAGGGGAGTAGTGTGAGTTAACATCATAGGCACACACTTGTGGGTTGTGTTGGATTGAGATACAGCACGAGGGAATTTAATGATGTTATCCCGTGTGGAAAGGCGAGGGTTGGTCGGGCGGTCACAGCCGAAAAGTTCCCAGTTGATAGCACGAGAAGTCTCTCCTATTACAAGTACATATATTTCTTCTTGATTGGTATCGTGAGTGTCAACGGCATTGTAATTAAAGTCGGTTGAGGATTTATCGAAATTTGCACTTTGGTAGGTGCGATGTAAGGCTGTTACAATATTCGAAATGATATTAAAGGGATAAATATGTCGGGCCGGAGTAAAGTTGGTTGAAAGCATGGCAATAACCGAAATGAGAATGCCAACAGAAAGACCGATAAGACCATATCGGCGAGATGTATTTCTAAATTTTTCTGATGTGTGTAGCTTGCGGAATGCGCTATAAATACCCCAAATTATTAGAGGGATATACAAAATGGAACTAATTATGATAGGCAAGGCAAGGTTGGATAGTAATTCACCTGCTTCCGATGTATTTGTGGTTACGCAGTTGATTAACATATCTATGGCTATAATTCCTTCTCCAAATAGGTATAGAACTGTGATTTGAAAACCGTTCATCACACAGAAAATGGATAGGAAAAGAACCATTACTCCTGCGTTTTTGCGTACGCTCATCAATAGATAGTACAAAGATAGAGGTACAATGATATTTGCTATCTTCGCTGTAAGTGGCATTGATTCTGTTATATTCAACAGAATATTAGGAAAAATCATCAATATCGGGTAGATGATTGCCAATATATTGATATTGTTGAAAAAACGTTTGATTGTAGTTAATATAGGCATGAATGATTTGCGTATGATTGGTTAAAATTTTCGATGATTAATTAGAAAGCTTCATTGATATTGAATACAATTCCTTTCTCTCCTTTGCCGATGCCAAAATCAAGTCGGACGTTGACATTCTTTTTGAACTCCCATCGATATCCAATGCCGACATTTGGTAAAATTCTACGAGAGTTGAGTTCGCTAAATTTAGAAAAAACACTACCGGCTCCGACCCATATAACGGCACTGTTGCGACGCCAAATATGTTGACGAAGTTCTAATGTGACATCAATAGCATTTTTATCTCTATATCGACCTTCGTAATATCCTCGCATAGTGCGGCTTCCTCCAACTTTTGCAAGCATACTCCAAGGGGTGTTGCCATAGGTAAATAATCCATGCACATTCACCGCAATGATAGCATCACGCCATGCTCCAAAATAGTGACTGGCTGTAATATCAGTACTTGAAAAAGCACTTTTATTGAATAGGAATCGCGGATAGAAACGTTGTTCGGCACCGATATACCACCCGCTATGAGGTGCGGTCAAGCAGTCTCGAGTATCGTAATATAAATTAATCCCTACGCCATAGTTAAATGTCTTAATTTTCTCGTCGCCCCACATGGCAATATTTTCGACATCTGTGGCCTTAGTGTAGTTGAAATCAAATGCAGGACCTACATAGCATTTTTCAAATAGGCGATAGTCAAATGAGGCTTTTAGCTCGGCATTCAGCTGTAGAAACTTCGTTTTATTGTCATCATTATGTGCCATATCGTATCCGATGCCCCAATAATAGGTGGGCATGGAGCTGAAGGATGCTTTATAATTGAAGCGCCATCTGTCGGCTGGAGTAAAATGCACTCCTCGTAATCCAATATTGTAGTATCCTGTAATAGATACCTCGGTATATAATGAGGCATTGGATTCTGAAGTGAGAGTATCAATAGGACTACCGGTTGTATATAATGCAGCACCGATTAAACCTAACGAAAGTTTGGTGTCGCTTGAATATGCAGGTCCGCCAATTACGCTAAAGTCTAATTTTTTATTGGATTTAGGCTTGTTGGAGTCATCAAAATATTTGATAACTTTTTGTATAATATTTTGTTTTTGAGGCGCAATACTATCAGGCTGATGCGATAATTCGTCTGCGTAAATTACAATCGAATCAGATTCTTCAGATTTTGCAACAGCAGAAATTAGACATAAAATTAATATAGTGGACCAAACACAACGCATTGCTATAGTAATAAAAGATTTTGCAAAATTAATAATTTATCCCTAATTATTAGTAATTTTGCCTATATGAAAATTGTGAATACAACGGATATAATAGCAAATTTACTCTACAAGTCAGGTGTCAAGCATGTGGTGGTGTCGTCGGGCTCGCGTTCCTTGCGTATGGTTAAGGCAGCTGTTGCGCACGAAGGCTTAACCACACGAATGATTGTTGATGAGAGAGTTGCTGCTTTTTCAGCTCTTGGTATAAGTGACTGTGAGAAGCAGCCGGTTGCCCTTATATGTACCTCCGGCTCGGCAATGCTTAACTATGCTCCGGCATTAGCTGAAGCATATTATCGTGGAGTTCCTATTATTGCTATAACTGGCGATCGTCCGATTGACGTTCTCGATATTAATGATGGGCAAACTATTCATCAATTTCATGCTATAGATAATATCGTTAAAACATCTATAGATATTGATGCAACGAAGGGGTGTGATGAAGTCGATTTTGATAAAATAAATGCGGCTTTATCTGTTGCATTATCCCCTCGCAAAGGTCCAATTCATATTAATTTGCATTTGGAGGAGAACTCCGCCATATTGCAAGAAATTGTAATATACGATAAAGAACCTATATCACCACAGTCATTATCAAATCATTTTGACGATATTTCAGTGGTAGATTTTGCCGACAAGAAAATTCTGATATTTGTAGGGCAAAGGGTGGTTGATGAAGATTTTAATTTGAGCATCTCTCGAATTGCATCCTATCCCAATATTGTTGTTGTAGCAGATATAGTGAGCAATTGCATTGTTGATAATGTTCTCACAGATGTTGAATCAATAATAAATGAGATAAAGAAGAACCCTGAAATCTTTACCCCCGACTTGCTAATCACAATGGGGAAAACCTCTCCTCTAAGTCGTCGATTTAAAGAGTGGTTGAGAAGTATAGACTCGTATAGTCATTGGCGAGTTAATGACAAGGAAGCTCCGGAAGATACTTACTCACATCTAAGCAAAACAATAGTTGGCGATGATACTGCCTTCCTGAATTACCTTGCCGATAATATTCCTCAATTGGCAGAGATTCCAACGTCATATAGCGCATCGTGGACTCGCGTTTACAAAGTTGCAGTTGAACATAAAAGGGCACTGCTTGCTACATCAAAATGGAGTGATATTCGTGCGGTTAATGCCATATTGCAGTCTATTCCAAAGGACTATGCATTACAATGCTCTAATGGCATGACAATACGAAATGTTTCGTTGGTCGGCTTGAAAGGATACGATGTTTATTGTAATAGGGGAGTTAATGGCATTGATGGCTCAACATCTACCGCCTTAGGCTTTTCCTCAGTATCTGAGACTCCAACTTTATTTATTTCCGGGGATATGAGCGCGCTTTATGATGTCTCAGCCTTATTCTCCGGACAATTATCTCCGAAATTTAAAATGATAATAATAGCAAATGGCGGAGGTGAAATATTTAGAATGATAAAAGCAACACGAGATTATGAATATCGCGAAGAAATGCTTTGTCATATCCCCGATATTAAGTGGAAAGAGGTTGCCGCTTCGGTAGGCATGGAGTATTATGAAGTTGAGAATGAAGCTCAATTAATGAGTGCTTTTAGTCACTTTTTCCATATAGGAGATAAAGCCTCATTATTAGTTGTTAAAACTCCGGCAGGAAATAGTGAAACATATAATGAAATAATCAATAAAATAAAAATAGGATATGAATAAAGAAGTAAAATGGACCGCAATAAAACAATATGAGGATATATTGTTTGAAAAATATGGTAAGATTGCAAAGATAACAATAAATCGCCCTCACGTGTATAATGCATTCCGTCCGCAAACAAATATGGAAATGCTAGATGCAATGGCATTTTGTCGCGAATCACCTGAGATTGGAGTAATAATTCTTACCGGAGCAGGGGATAAGGCATTTTGTTCGGGAGGCGATCAGAATGTAAAAGGAGTAGGAGGCTATATAGATGCAAATGGAGTGCCACGTCTTAATGTTTTAGATTTGCATAAGGCTATACGTTCGATACCTAAGCCGGTAATAGCTATGGTTAATGGTTATTCAATAGGTGGCGGTAACGTGTTGCAAGTAGTGTGCGATTTGTCGATTGCATCTGAAAATGCACGTTTTGGACAAACAGGGCCCAAAGTTGGAAGTTTCGATGCAGGTTTTGGCTCAAGTTATTTAGCACGTTGCGTTGGTCAGAAGAAAGCACGTGAAATTTGGTTCTTATGCCGTCAATACACAGCTCAAGAAGCGCTTGAAATGGGAATGGTGAACTGCGTGGTGCCATTCGAGAAACTCGAAGAAACCACAGTAGAGTGGTGCGAAACAATATTACAACGTTCACCGATGGCAATTCGAATGATAAAACGTGCAATGAATGCCGAACTCGATGGACAGCGAGGCTTAATGGAGTTTGCAGGAGATGCTACATTGATGTACTACTTGATGGAAGAAGCACAAGAGGGTAAAAATGCTTTTCTTGAAAAGCGAACTCCCGATTTTGACCAATTCCCAAAATTTCCCGGTTGATGCTTAAGGCGTTTTGGTCAAAATACACTTTGAGATTCTTTCGCCAATCGCGCACATCACGCGAGGTCCTCAATGTTAAAGATACGTATTTTATAAAAATCTTTGATAGTGAGTGTCCGGACGTTGTTGGGTATGGTGAAGCCGGATTGTTTAGGGGGTTGTCGGCCGATGATACTCCCGATTTTGAAAATATTATAGACCGATGTTGTGCCTCAATTAATGATATTGATGTGGACACTATCCCCTCTTCTTCGATTAGAATGGGGATAGAGACAGCATTGGCCGATATTAAAAATGAAGGTAAGCATGAGCCTTTTTATTTAGGGATAATACCTCCTACCCTTATTAATGGATTGATTTGGATGGGGGATAAGCAGTTTATGTTAAGCGAGATTGAGCATAAACTTAAGCAAGGATTTCGTTGCCTTAAATTGAAAATAGGAGGTATAGACTTTGAAAATGAGCTTGATATCCTTCGAACTATCCGCAATCGTTATAGTAGCGATGTGTTGGAACTTCGTCTTGATGCCAATTGTGCGTTTTCTCCGGAAAATGCAATGTCGCGTCTTGAGATGTTGTCAAAATTTGATATCCATTCTATAGAACAGCCGATAAAAGTCGGGTTGATTGATGATATGGCTAAGATATGTAGCGAAAGCTCAATTCCTATCGCTCTTGATGAGGAGCTTATCGGATTAAAAACTCTTAGTGAAAAAGTAGATTTATTAGAGAAAATACATCCGTCTTATATAATATTAAAGCCTACGCTTTGTGGAGGGTTCGCTCAATCAGATGAATGGATAAAAGTAGCTGAAAACCAGAATATTGGTTGGTGGGCGACATCGGCTTTAGAGTCAAATATAGGACTTAATGCAATCGCTCGGTGGACAGCCTCTCATAGTGTGACGATTCCGCAAGGCCTTGGTACTGGGCAACTTTACTCAAATAATATAGATTCTCCTTTAGAATTGAATGGCGAATATCTGACCTCTAATGCCAATAGTATATGGAACTTCACAGCGATAAATTTATAGAA
The DNA here is from genome assembly GCA_964462445.1 of uncultured Barnesiella sp. Classification (GTDB taxonomy): domain Bacteria; phylum Bacteroidota; class Bacteroidia; order Bacteroidales; family Muribaculaceae; genus JAGBWK01. The sequence continues at coordinate 6,664 of CAYWXG010000010.1, forward strand.
AACATACATAATTGTACATCTGAAGCAATTAAATTTATTCACCAATGGTTTGATGATTCCTCCCACATAGTGGCTCATACTTCAGGTTCCACCGGCAGCCCAAAAGAGATAAGACTTCTTAAGAGTGATATGGTTGCGTCGGCGTTGAGTACAAATGATTTTTTTGGAATAAATAGGAATTCGACTCTACTATGCCCTTTATCGGCAGAATTTATTGCCGGGAAGATGATGATTGTAAGGGCAATAGTGTCGGGGGCGCAATTATGGATGGAAGTCCCAAGCAACACTCCGATACAACGCGACTATGGTCAAATTGATTTGATAGCAGTAGTCCCGTCGCAGCTAAATCATATACTGACAGATAATAACAGAATGAGTCAAGTACGAAATTTTCTGATTGGAGGTGCTCAACTCCCTTCGGATAGTGCAAGACAAATTATTGATACAGGTGTTAATGCGTATGTGTCGTATGGAATGACAGAAACGTGCAGTCATGTGGCTTTACGCAAAATTGTTAATTTAACTGATGAGATTTATGAGGCAATGTCCGATATCTCATTTTCTCAAGACCAACGTGATTGCTTGATAATACATTCAGATATTCGGTCATTTAAAGAACTGCTTACTAACGATATTGTAGAGTTAATTGATGAGCGCCATTTCGTGTGGATAGGTCGTGCGGATAATGTTATAAATAGCGGAGGCATAAAGATTTACCCTGAAGATATTGAACAACAGATACAATCGTTAATCCCTGCAGAGATTGAGTATTATATAACAAAATCGACAGATGAAAAATGGGGCGAAGTGCCGGTTTTAGTTATATCAAAGGATATAGTTGAAAGGGATAATTTGCTTAATGCTATTCGAAGTCAAGTTAAATTGAAAGCACAACGCCCGGCTCGAATAATTGTTGCTGAAATAGAGCACACCTCGTCGGGAAAAATAATAAGGCGTCAATTTAAAAATTAAAGCCGGAATGTATCATATTGGGATACTTCCGACTTTAAATGAGTTATTATAAGGGTAATTATTATCCGAATTTTGAAATCTTTTTGAGCATTGCTTCATTGAGGATCCTAATGCGTCGACCATCAACAGTTATCAACTTCTCATTAACAAAGCCAGAAAGTGTACGTATGGCATTCGATGTTGTCATATTCGAGAGATTGGCTAAATCTTCGCGCGCCATATAAATTTTTAATGTTGAATTGTCGTCCTCATATCCATAGTTGTCTTTCAATACGATTAACGCTTCGGCAAGGCGACCTCTAATATGTTTTTGGGTGAGGTTGACAATCTTGGTGTCGGAACCTCCTAAATTGCGGGATAATTCTTTAATAAAGAAAAGAGCTAACTTATTATTGTTTCGTATTAGATCCATTACCAATTCCATCGGTATAGAGCCTAACGTTGAAGCCTCAAACGCTCCCGCACTCGATACGTATGGTTCTTGTGCGAAGAAAGCACGATAGCCAAAATACTGTACCGGACGAATCAATCGCAAAATCTGAACTCGTCCCCCAACCCCTTCTTTAAATTTTTTTACTTTCCCTTTTAAGAGGCACCACAAGAATTCCGGGTCTTCACCTTCTGCATAGATAATTTGATTTTTCTTGAAATTATGAATTTCAAACGCATTAATTATGCGATGCTTCTCTTCGTTGTTCAAAATTGACCATATTTCGGCCAAATCTTCACTGATTACTTTTTCGAGTGCGCTCTTAATCATGCTATACGAATATGTTTTACAACACAAAATTAGTAAAATAAATCAGTAAATCAATCATTAATTAGAAATTTGATATTGAGAGGTGCGGATTTAGCAAAAATTAACAATATTTGAGTTAAAATCATTAATTGTTACGATATCAGAATTATTATCTCTATTTTGTGCATAATATAGTTAATTGGTATTGCGTAATTCAACAATTTATCATATCTTTGTGTTGAAAGATTATCTAACTTAGTTATAGAAATCCTCGGACATTGAAATACCACATCAAAGTTGATTGGGAAACTCTTCAAATCATTATGAAATGCCGAGACAAGCTTAGTCGTCTGATGGCGGGCCCCAATTTCGATATAGAAATGCTTTATGCCAGGCGGATTACAAAGGGCGACGAGCACTCAAATCCTGTCTATTCGGAGTTTCATCGCATCCTTTGGTGTGGATCATATAAGAGGTCAACAAATATGTTGACCTCTTTTTTATTTCGATAGCCTTTTGGTTATGAACGACATTGTAGATTCCATTTTCATATCGGACTCATTCCATTCGCTTATTGCGGAAGAGTCTTTCATGATACCCCCTCCACTCCAAAAGCAGCAACGTCCCGGTTCAAATGCAAAACATCGAAGATTGACATGCGCAAGATATCGTTTTTCAGTGTCGATTGCGATATATCCACCATAACATTCTCTGTCGTGGGTTTCAAGTTGGTTGATAACTCCTTTAGCCCATTTCACGGGATAGCCTGAAATTGCTGGAGTGGGGTGCAACGCATCTATGATATCATTAATTTCTATCTTTCTGTCGGGTGTGTAAATATTGCCATGTATTCGTGTCAAGATGTGTTGGATTTTGCCGGCATTCATTGTCTCTGAGCGCAATATTTCCGGAGAGATTGACAATGAACTCAGTGTGTCGCTGATATAACGAACCACTAAGTTGTGTTCTCTTTTGTTTTTGTCATCCCAACCGTCATTGGTCACTCCACTTCGAGTGCCGGCGAGTGCTACGGTGTTGAAAGTTCTACTTCCCTTATCTACCTCCAATAAAAGCTCCGGAGAGCAGATGCACCATGCACCGGTTGTAGGTGTAAAATATATTGCTCTGAATGTATTTTTATGTTCGGCAAACATTTCAACGGCACTTTCTGCTATAAGATTAAAGTTAATGCGGCAATCATCAATTACCTTTAATCGGGAATATACAACTTTACCTTCGGTAGTGTGGAGAAGTTCGGTAATTATATTAATAGCCGACTCATATTCTTCCCATGATGAAGTTGTGCGATTGAATTGTGGTTTTGAATATTGTTGAATAGGAGAGATAATCGCTTCTGTGAAGTTTAATCTATCGGAAATTTCAAATTTTTCTCCCGCCCATGTCGAAATTATAAATTTACGTGAAGAAACCACCGGAGACACATTGTCATCAATGATGAATTCAATAGCATCTAAATTGGGCAAAGCATATGCGGCAAAAGTAATCTCCCGTTTCAATAACGAAACAATTTGGTCTATTACATCTTTCCCAATATTCATAGTGATAAAATGCTAATATTTAGATGTATTTGAAACTTTAGCAATTAACTCAAAAGGCATTGCTTCCAGGATTTCTACGTGATAGTAATTTCCGGGTATTAGTTCAACATCTTTAGTAATTAACACTTCCGGATCAACTTCCGGGGAATCGTATTGAGAACGAGCGATGTAATAATCTTCATCTTCGCGGTCAACCAAAACTTCGATTATCTTCCCAACTTTCTCGCTTTGGATATCAAAAGATATTTCCTCTTGTATCTGCATAATCTCGTCGAGGCGTTGCTGCTTGATGACAGACTCGATATCGTCGGATAAGTAGCGAGCAGCGTAGGTGTCATCTTCCTCACAATAAGTAAATGCCCCCATTCGCTCAAATCGCATTTCCTCAACAAATTGTTTCAACTCTTCAAAATCATTGTCGGTTTCACCGGGGAATCCAACCATAAGGGTAGTGCGCAAATGTATGCCGGGCACTTCTTCTCTAATACGTCGAATTAGAGTGCGAGTTTCATCGGCTGATATGTGGCGACGCATATTGTTGAGCACATTGTCGGAAATGTGTTGTAGGGCAATGTCAAGATATTTGCACACTTTGGGATTGTCGCGTATTATCGGGAGAATGTCGTAGGGGAAATCGGCGGGATAAGCATAGTGAAGGCGTATCCATTTGATTTTATCTACTTTGCTGATTTCCGTAATTAGTTCAGCAAGTGCCTTTTTGCTATATAAATCGATACCGTAGGATGAGAGGTCTTGTGCGATAATGTTTAGCTCGGAAACGCCCTTGTCGGCCAACGAATTCACCTCTTCAACGATTTCTTCGATAGGACGCGATTTGAATCGTCCTGTTATTAATGGTATAGCGCAAAATGCACAAAAGCGGTTACACCCCTCGGCTATCTTTAAATATGCAGAGTGGGGCGGAGTTGAAAGAATGCGACGATAGTCGGCTTTGTAGCTGCTCTCGGGTAATAAATAATTAATGATTTCCACCCAATCAAATTTCCCATACCATGCGTCAACTTCGGGAAGTTCGGCGGGAAGCTCATTGCGGTATCGTTCCGACAAGCATCCCATCACGATAATTTTATCAACTTTTCCCTCTGATTTCAATGCCGCATACTGCAGGATAGTATTTATCGATTCCTCTTTTGCGTCACCGATAAATCCGCAAGTATTAATTATAATAATAGGGGAAACTGTTGTATCGTCCTCAGGATTATGGCGAATAGTAATATTGTGGTCGGCAAATTGTTGCATTAAACGCTCAGAGTCAACTAAGTTTTTCGAACAACCTAATGTGACAATATCGACTTTTAACTTACCCATGTTGGCACAATATTCCCTATTGTTGCAAGAATCAGCCATAATAAAATGTAACTACACGTATTATTTTATAGAGTCTCCGAATAGAGAATCCACAAACTCTTTTTTGTCAAACACTTGTAGGTCGGTAATACCTTCACCCAAGCCGATATATTTAACCGGTATTTTAAATTGGTCACTGATGCCAATTACTACGCCACCTTTTGCGGTACCATCAAGTTTGGTAATAGCAAGTTGATTAACTTTAGTAGCTGCGACAAATTGACGAGCTTGTTCAAAAGCATTTTGTCCGGTTGAACCATCAAGTACCAATAGTACTTCGTGGGGTGCGTTGGGGACAACCTTTTGCATGACGTTTTTCACTTTTGTCAACTCATCCATTAAGCCTTTCTTGTTGTGCAGACGTCCTGCAGTATCAATGATTACAACATCAACATCATTTGCAACTGCCGACTGAAGAGTGTCGTAAGCAACAGCCGCAGGGTCGGCTCCCAATTTCTGTTTGATGACCGGAACACCGGCTCTTTCTCCCCACACATCAAGCTGTTCGATTGCAGCGGCACGGAAAGTGTCGGCAGCACCAAGCATCACCTTATTCCCGGCAGCCTTAAATTGGTGCGCCAATTTCCCGATTGTAGTTGTTTTACCCACACCATTTACTCCCACAACCATAATGACATGGGGATGGTGAGATTCCGGCACGTGAAAATCATCGAGTTGTTCTTCGTTGTCGTTTTCTGTGAGCAAATTGGTGATTTCTTCACATAATAATTTGCTCAACTCAGATGTGCTGACATATTTATCGGTAGATACACGTTGTTGAATACGGTCGAGAATTTTTAGGGTTGTTTCTACACCTACGTCAGAAGTGATAAATACCTCTTCGAGATTGTCGAGAATATCATCATCTATCTTACTTTTGCCGGCAATGGCACGAGTTATTTTGTCCAAGAAACCTTGTTTTGTGCGCTCTAAGCCATTATCAAGTGTCTCTTTTTTTTCTTTTGAGAATAGTTTTTTGAAAAAGCCCATAGTTAGTCAAATTTTAAAATGCAAAAATACAAAAAAACTACGACACAACCAATACAATTAACGCGACTTATAATGAAAAATTGACCGCCAACGATGAAGAACTTATAGAAATGGCACATTCAACGACCTATCGGAGTGAAATCCGCAAATATATCACTGACGCTGATACCGACAGTGCAAAAGAAATCCTCCTTTCAATGTTGAACAATAATGATATCGATTGGGAGGATTAATTATAATAATTATTATAGTTGAGATAAATCTCGAATATACTAACGCTCGCGGTAAAAAATATTCAAGCAAGCTTGATATTTCTTGCTCGCTTAATCGTATATTTGCAAAAAGGATGATACGAATAAAACTGAAAGTTTATATAGCAAAACCAAATATGGAATATTCAGGCGGTTGCAAAATCATCGCCGCAAGGAGCATAGAAGAAGCGAAAGAACGCGCCAAAGATGATTAGTGCTCAGACTACAAAGTAGAACGCCTTCCGTGCTTGCAAACTGATTTAGTCACACCATGTGTTATAATCGACCAAACATATTTATATTTTGAATAATTAAACAACATCATCAAAAATCTTGAAATTATGGCAAAATATATTTTGATATAATATTCAAAATAAATATATTTGCAAAGCAAGTCAGGCTATATCGTGAGGTTTAGCTGTCGGCATAGGGTTCTGCCCATGCCTTCATACTTGTACCCTCCTTCGGGAGGGTTTTTTATATATCATAAATTTTAAGTTCTGTGGCTCCGTTAATAACAACATAAATATGATTAATTCGTTTAGTAGTACCATATTCAATGACCTTAGATTTATACCATTCAATATCATTTAACAACTTTTCTTCAGAGAACATATTACTATCGTGAAAATGCAAGCACACACAGTCGGAAATTAATCCTGTTTTCCGTTTTACATTTCCAAGTTGAGAATTTTTTGCAATTATAGCATTCCCATAGTGACCGTATTGTGTAATCGAGCGAATATCCATTATCTTGCCGTCTGCTTCCAAGTCAAGTGATGGCGGCGTTTGTCCCAATTTTAAATTCACAAATTCATCACGAAGAATTGCGGAGTGCCCCCATTGGTATAATAACGCTTGACATTCGCGCTCGAGGTCGATTGATTTCATACTTCCAAAGAATCGTTTTTCTTTATCCGAGTTATGTATATTATGCCCTTTGTGCATTGCTTTGAGTGCTCCGTTTTTAGGATTAAATTCAACATCAGTATAGTTCGGGTCAGCAACTAACCGCGTGTATTCACGACGATTTGCTTCAATTTTGGCTGATAATATCGGGTCGTCCGTCAATCTTGTACTGCTAACGTTATTGATTATATCAAGTTTGAGTGATGATATTTTGTTTATTATCTTTGAATTATCCCGAATAAAGTATGGCAATGATTTTGCTCGTTCGATACGTTCCTCATTTTCTTCCACCCAATCTTTGAACTCTTGTGGTACGTCATAAACGGAGTTCTCACTTTGAGTGCTTACCGGTTCGCCTGCGAGGATGCGAGCTTCGTCGTCCCTCATTTCGTCGAGCGTTTTGAGGATTGTTTCCGTGTGGCAACGACACAACGGGTGCCAACCTGTAAACTTGAAATCCTTTGGATAGCCCCCACGACCTTAGAGCACATCGGTTGCTAAATTTTAAGTTTTTGATTTATTTGCATTATTTTAGGGGAGATACAAAGTTTTTTGATTAAATTTGTAGTTAATTTATTTTGCATCTCATGTAAAGTGAAATTATTTATCAAAACGAACTATCAATGTTGGAATATAATACACAATTAAAGAAATTGGTGTTACCCGAATATGGTCGTAATATACAGAAGATGGTGGATTACTGTCAAACGATAGAAGACCGAGAGGAGCGTACACGCTGTGCCTATGCTATAATAACTGCAATGAGCAATCTAATGCAGTTGCAAAAGAATAGTGGTGCGCTAAATAAATTGTGGGACCACTTGGCAATAATGTCGGATTTTAATTTGGATATAGACTATCCTACTGAAATAATTCCTCAGGAAAGCCTTAACTCGCAACCTGAAGCAATCAATTATCAAAATCGTGATTTTAGTTTCCGTCATTATGGGAAATATTTGGAGCGGATGATTTATAGTGCGACGCAATATCCCGAAGGGGAGGAGCGCGATGCATTAATTCTGTTGATAGCAAATCACATGAAGAAAACGATGCTTGCTGTAAATCCCGATGGGGTGGAAGATGAACGTATTTTCCGTGATTTGGCTGATATGTCGCATGGTGCTATCCGTTTAAATTCTGAAACCACAAAGTTGCATCAGTTTCAAGAAGCTCCTACCGCTGTGGCAACGAAGAAAAAGAAGAAGAAAAAATAAAGCCGAAATATATAGCATAGATGATAACAATAGACCAAATAACCGAGATAGGGCGTTTTAATCACCCCCACGGCATAAAGGGGGAAATCAACGCAGTAGTGTTCGATGGGGTAGACCTTGCCGAATTGAGTTGTGTTGTTTTGGATATTGAGGGTATCTATGTGCCGTTTTTTATGTCGGGATTGCGTCAGCGTGGCGTTAATTCATATCTTGTGACGATTGATGGCATTGAAAATGAATTGAAGGCCGCATCAATAGCAAATAAAGTTATTTATGCTCTCCGCGATGAGATAGCTGACAACGACAATGAAGATGGCGAGGAGGGATATTATGCTGATGATTTTATCGGATTTCAAATTAAGTCGACTGATAAAGCATTAAATGGCATTGTCAGCGATATTGATGACTCAACCGATAATGTCCTGTTTATTGTAACTGCAGAAAATGGCAAAACGCATCTTATTCCTGTTGCCGATGAAATGATTGTAGAGATTGATGCCGGGAATAAATGCATCATAGTAGAGCTACCAATCGGATTGTTGGAATTATAAAATGATTTACGACTTAAAATCACTAGTGTCCACTAAAAAAGTGGACGATTAAAAATTAAATAAACTTGGTTCACTAGAACCGAATCGTTCATTGACATTGTTGATATTTGATTTGTCGAAGAGGTCTCTCAGATGAGTTTTGTCTGTAAGTGAGATTCCGATTATTTGCAGGATTTCGTAAACAGACCGTTCAAGTTTCATATCGTGCTTTATAATCACTACCAAGCAGTAAGTGATTATGGCACAATAGATTTGTATCCTTACGGCATTCTCGCTTGTACCCCAAAACTTCTTGATTTTAAGGTGCTGCTTGAGCCATTTAAAGAACAATTCTAACTCCATCGGTTGCGATAAAGTTCAGCTACTACAAGTGCAGGAAGTTCAAAATCGTTTGTTAGAAACACGAACTCACGATCTTGTTCTTCATCGTGATAAACGACTCTTCTCAGCGGACTAGGATAATCTTTAGAACTTTTATAAACGGTAAACTCAATGATAGAGTCCGATAAAACGTTCTTCGGAAGTCTCCGTTTCCAAGAGATTTGTTTGTACTTCAGGTTCTTTTTGGCACGCACTACAAAGGTCGCTTCTATCTGCTCTATGTTGAACAAATTGGCGAAGTCGTTATAGCCTCTGTCAAAGATGTAGTAAGCACCTTTCTCGTATGGAATTTCAGGCATTGCCTTCATATCGTTGGTTGATGCTGTAGTGATATGGAAGAACGCAGGCACCTGTGCTTCAATATCATATAGCGTATGAACCTTGATTCCGCCTTTGTGCTTTCGGAACTTCGCCCACTCGAACACTTCAAGACAAAGGTCTATCGTGGTTGAGTCAAAAGCATACACATGACCATCAAAACCGAATATCTTTTCGGTGCTTTTGGAACGTGCTTCCGCTACCAGATGATAGGCGAAATCTTCGAAGATTCTGTAGTCGCGTTGCTCGTTTGCTTTAGCAAGATTACTTCGGGTTACAGACTTACCCATGCCTAAGTGGTACAACTTCCGCCAATGTGCCTCAAGCGCAACGATTAAGTCACGCAAACTTTCGCATTTTGCGAGTTGTCCGAACATCATTACAAGCAGTTGGTTCCAACAGGAAAAGAACTTTATGTACTTGTCACCTTGATACTTAGCAACGATGCGATTAAATTTACTACGATTTAAAAACTGAACTAATTGAGCAAAAACGAACTTGTCTTGAAACATAACTTGCTGATTTTGACTGCAAAGATAATTTCAAGTCCGTTCGCAAGCAAAATTGCTGTAACAAATTAAATATCAATCATTTCAAAGAACTATTTCGATTTTTTAGTGGACACTTATGATTTATAGTAGTTAATTTTGCAAAGCAAGTCAGGCTTTATCGTGATGTTTAGCTGTCGGCATAGGGTTCTGCCCGTGCTTTCATACTTGCAACCTCCTTCGGGAGGTTTTTTTATATATTATAAATTTTAAGTTCTGTGGCTCCGTTAATAACAACATAAATGTGATTAATTCGTTTAGTAGTACCGTATTCAATGACCTTAGATTTATACCATTCAATATCATTTAACAACTTTTCTTCAGAGAACATATTACTATCGTGAAAATGCAAGCACATACAGTCGGAAATTAATCCTGTTTTCCGTTTGACATTCCCAAGTTGAGCGTTTTTTGCCATTATACTATTCCCATAGTGACCATATTGAGTAATAGAGCGTATATCCATGAACTTGTCATCTACTTCTAAATCAAGCGATGGAGGTTGATTTAATTTATGATTCAAAAATTCATCACGAAGAATTGCAGAATGCCCCCATTGGTACAATAATTCTTGACATTCGCGTTCAAGGTCGATTGCTTTCATATTCCCAAAAAATGTTTTAGATTTGTCAGAATTATGTGTATTATGCCCGTTATGAGTCGCCCTTAACGCTCCGGTTATAGGATTAAACTCAACATTAGTATAATTGGGGTCAGAAGCTAACCTTTCATATTCACGACGATTTGCTTCTATTTTTGTTGAAAACACTGTTGAGTGGAGCGTTCAATCGATCGCAAATATCAGTGAATAGCTTGCTGTTGAGTATGAGTATGTTACTAAGTACGATGCGAATACTGTGACAAAGTCGAATTGTTGACAACGCTCTTATCAGTCGGCAATACGCAATAAAGCTTTTGATAAATGCGGCATCACATGTTAGTAGCACACAATTAAAGCAACTCGTTATAATGAATTTTTAACCTGTTGCTTGTGTTGTAAGTATATCCGCTCCTATATAAACTACACAACTATTGGCTATTAGTATTAAAATCAAAGCAATAATATGAGTCGCATTTGAAAACTTAAGTACGCGCAAAATAGCATTTAACGCTATCAAATAGATAACAATGAATATAATCCCTAAAATTAAAGCTTCCGTTTCTGTCAATATTGCATGGCTATCACAAGCCCACGAATAGAAGTTGTGTTTATGTGATGATGGATGTAAAATGCCTCCAAAAATACATCCAACAACCAAATAGCCTATAGTGATAGTCACTATGGATATGGTTGTAATAAATAATGTGCCTGCAATTTTAGCAAAGTTGTTTTGATTAGTATTATTCATATTAGATTTGGCTATAGAGGGTAATGATCTGATATATTTAATTTGCTATTATAGTATTAGAATGTGTTGATATTGAGATTAATTAAAGGTTAAATGTCGGTAATTATTTAAATAAAAAAAGTGACCATAGCACATCAAGATTAATTGATTTGCTAACGGTCACAAATTTACTAAAAAAGTTCAATTATGCGCTATTGATTTATTGAAAATTACATTAATTTTTGAATATCAAATTATCGTTTTCAATGTCAACAATTATGGGACGGTCTTTGTCGACTTTTTGCCCCAATATATCTTTTGAAAGTTGATTCAGTACGAGTCGTTGCAACACGCGTTTTACCGGACGGGCACCAAACTCCGGGTCATACCCCTCTTTGGCAAGAAAATGCAATGCTTTAGTCGTTACATCGAGAGAAACACCTGCAACAGCGAGCATCTTTTTGATTGACTTAATCTGCAGTCCGACAATCTCCTCAATCTCTTTTTCGTTTAGTGGAGAGAACATTATAATTTCGTCTATACGATTAAGAAATTCCGGGCGAATTGTTTGTTTCAACATTTCAAGTACTTCGACCTTAGTACGTTCAATTGTCTCATCATGATTAGAAGGTGTCATTTTTGAGAAATTGTCACGAATCACATGCGACCCCATATTGGATGTCATTATGATAATCGTGTTCTTGAAATTGACCATACGACCTTTATTGTCGGTAAGACGTCCGTCGTCGAGCACTTGCAATAAGATGTTGAACACATCGGGGTGAGCCTTTTCAATTTCATCAAAAAGTACAACAGAATAAGGCTTGCGACGTACGGCCTCGGTGAGTTGTCCACCTTCATCATATCCCACATATCCGGGAGGTGCTCCGACTAATCGCGAAACCGAATGTTTTTCTTGGTACTCGCTCATATCGATACGAGTCATCATGTTTTCATCATCGAAAAGATATTCGGCGAGAGCTTTTGCAAGCTCGGTTTTTCCAACCCCGGTAGTGCCAAGAAAAATGAATGAACCAATTGGACGACGCGGGTCATTTAATCCTGCACGTGAACGGCGCACGGCATCGGCAATGGCTTGTATTGCTTCGTCTTGACCTATAACACGATTATGAAGTTCTTCTTCAAGATGGAGTAATTTTTCTTTTTCAGTTTGCACCATTTTGCTGACAGGAATACCTGTCCAACGCGAAACAACGTCGGCAATATCTTCGGCGTCAACCTCTTCTTTAATGAGCGCTTTGTCTCCTTGCAATGCTTTGAGTTGCTGTAAGATATAGTGATTTTCCTGTTCTTTGTGTTGAATCTTTGAATAGCGTATTTCTGCAACTCGAGCATAGTCCCCATCGCGTTCGGCTTTTTCGGCTTCAAAGTTGAGTTGTTCAATGTCGACTTTGTTTTGCTGAATGCGATTAATGAGGTCCTTTTCGGCTTTCCATTTGGCGGTATATTCCTTTTCCTCCTCTTTTAGGGTGGAAATTTCTTTCTCTAATTCTTTAATTTTTGCCGTGTCACCTTCTCGTTTAATCGCTTCGCGCTCAATCTCTTTCTGTGCAATGTCTCGAGTTATTTCATCGAGTGCCTGCGGGACGGAGTCAATTTCAAGGCGAAGTTTAGATGCAGCTTCATCAACCAAGTCGATGGCCTTATCGGGAAGGAATCGGTCGGTGATATAGCGCTCGGAAAGTTGTACGGCAGCTACTACTGCTTCATCGCGAATGCGGACATGATGGTGGTTCTCGTAGCGTTCTTTCAATCCGCGAAGAATAGATATGGCGCTCATCTCGTCGGGTTCATTCACCATGACTTTCTGGAAACGGCGCTCAAGAGCTTTGTCCTTTTCAAAGTATTTTTGGTATTCATCGAGGGTTGTGGCGCCAATCGAACGAAGTTCGCCACGAGCCAATGCCGGTTTGAGAATGTTGGCGGCGTCCATAGCTCCCTCCCCTTTTCCGGCACCGACAAGGGTGTGGATTTCATCAATGAACAGAATTATTTCGCCATCGCTTTGGGTTACTTCATTGACGATTGCTTTCAATCGTTCTTCAAATTCGCCCTTGTATTTTGCCCCGGCAACCAAAGCCCCCATATCGAGAGAGAAAATCTGTTTTGAACGCAGGTTTTCAGGCACATCGCCACGTACTATTCTTTGAGCCAAACCTTCAGCAATCGCAGTTTTACCCGTTCCGGGCTCTCCGATAAGCATAGGGTTGTTTTTTGTTCGTCGAGATAGAATTTGTAGTACACGTCGAATTTCGTCATCGCGTCCGATTACAGGGTCAAGTTTCCCTTCACGAGCGCGCTCGTTAAGATTTATAGCGTACTTATTTAATGCATTATAAGTGTCCTCTGCACTTTGGTCGGTAGCTTTCTTTCCTTTTCTAAGTTCGGCGATTGCAGCATTAAGCTCATTTTCTGTCAATCCTGCATCTTTAAGAATCTTAGAAGCTGTAGAGTTGACAATGAACAGAGCGAGGAGAATAGCTTCAAGAGTCACATATTCATCACCTTGCTTTTTGGCTATGTCAAGTGACTTTTGTAACACGTTGTTAGACTCACGACTGAGATGTGGTTCTCCCCCACTTACTTTCGGCAAACGAGAAATTTCCTCTTCAATCATTCTTGATACATTGGCAGGGTTGGCTCCTATTTTTTGAAATATAAAATTGATCAAAGCTTCCCCCTTATCCACGAGCCCTTTGAGAATGTGAACCGGTTCAATTTGCTGTTGATGTGCTGAACGGGTAAATTCGATGGCTTTTTGAATGGCCTCTTGTGATTTGATAGTAAAACTATTGAAATTCATTTCTTTTTTAATTTATTACAATAATTAAACTGATATTTATATCAAACTCATAAAATCTCACTTGTAATTTTAACAAACTATATGCCATAATGTTTTGAAGTCAACCAAACTTACATTAACTTTGCATATAACTTTAGCCAATAAAATGCGCCAAACGCTTTGTTGACAAGTTTTATGATAATATTTTACTGAATATGATATTTCGAAAAGCGATAATCGCAATCTGCCTTTTTGGCAGTACAATATGTCAGTTGGCCGCAGCTCCTAAAGAAGAAGGGTTGTTTGAGTATCCAACACCTCCGGAGGAGCTGGTGTCATTACAAGAACGCACAACGTATCTTGTAGCCCATTTTTGGGACAAATGCAACCTACATAGTGCAATACTAAATCGCGAAAAGTTCAAGACGGCGTTTCTCGATTATGTTTCGTTTATGCCCTATGCTGACTCATTGGTAGTGCATGAATCTATCGCAAAATTGATTTCTGCGTATAAAAAGTCGCCGGAGCATTTGTTGGCGCTTGCAGAAATAGCAGAGAATGCTGTGTATAATGGTGAGGCAGATTTTACTTCTGATGAATTGTTTCTTCCTTTTGCTAAAGCAGTAGTCGCAAACAAAAAAATTTCAAAAACCCAAAAGGCACGCCTTGCCCATGAAGCGAAGATAGTAGAACAGACACAAGTAGGCAATATTGCTCCCGAATTAAAGTATACTCATCGAGACGGAAGTAAGGGGCATTTAAGCGATACTCGCGGTGCGCATGTATTGTTATTTGTTAATGACCCGGATTGTGAAGAATGTCGCATGGCGCGTTTACGGCTTTCAGTCGACCATAATATTAACCAACTTATTGATGATGGATTGTTAAAGATTGTGAGTATCTATCCCGATGAGTATACAGAGGAGTGGGCACAAGATGTTGCTAACTATAATTCGCGCTGGATTGTATGTGCGAGCGCTCAAGTTGATGAAGAGTATGATTTACGATTAACTCCAACAATCTACTATCTTAATCCCGAAGGGGTTATATTGTCGAAGTCTCTAACCGTAGAAGGACTAATTGAAGCATTCCATGTTATTAATTCTAAAATAACTCGTTGATATGAACATTGCAGTATTGATATCAGGAGGAGTTGATAGCGCAGTAACAGTGCATACCTTGCTCGAACAAGGGCATAATTTGCATTTATTTTATATCCGAATAGGATTGGATAACGGCGAAGGAGATTGTTCTGCTGAAGAGGACATTGAGATGTGTAGCTTTATTGCTCGTAAATATAATTTGCCATTTGACGTAGTCTCTTTACATAAAGAATATTGGGAGAATGTTATGGAGTATGCACTCAACTCCGTTCGAGATGGATTGACTCCGAATCCCGATATCATGTGTAATAAGATGATTAAATTCGGTTTTTTTGAAGAACGTTGGGGGCATAAGTTTGACTTAACTGCAACCGGTCACTATGCGAGCACTGTGATTCGGAATGGCAAGAAATGGCTTGCCACGGCTGTTGACCCTGTGAAAGATCAGACCGATTTTCTTGCTCGTATTACGTATAAACAACTTGAACATGTAATATTCCCAATTGGAGAATTGCCTAAGTCGCGTGTAAGAGAAATTGCGATAGAAACAAAAATGCCTAATGCATATCGTAAAGATTCTCAAGGGATTTGTTTCCTTGGGAAGATTGATTATAACGATTTCATCCGACGCCATTTAGGTGAAAAACCGGGCGCAATTATAGAACTCGAAACAGGTAAAAAAATTGGAACTCATAGAGGCTATTGGTTCCACACTATCGGACAGCGCAAAGGCTTAGGTTTGAGTGGAGGGCCTTGGTATGTTGTAAAGAAAAACATTCGAGATAATGTGATATATGTCAGCAATGGATATGACACTGAAAAACAGTATGGCAATAGCATACACATAAATCAGATGCATTTCATTTCGGGCAATCCGTGGCGAGAGGACGAAAACGACATGAAAATTACGTTTAAAAATCGCCATACACCAGAGTTCTTTAACGCAACGTTGCATCGCATAAATGAAGATGAATATCTTATTGAATCGGAACGCAAAGTTCAAGGTATAGCTCCGGGACAATTTGGCGTTATCTATTCCCCCGATAGTAAAATTTGCTATGGAAGTGGAATAATCACAGGCCAAAGTTTCACCTGATATTGGAGAATACAATATGAAAAATAAGGATAGAATAAGGCTCAAAGTAGTAGGGCTAACCTACTCACAGATACAATCGGGTGCGTATGCACTAATCCTTGGAGAGGTGGATGGTAAATATCGGGTGCCGGTTGTTATAGGTGCACCTGAAGCACAATCTATAGCATTAGAACTTGAAGGTATAATTCCTCCCCGACCGTTAACTCACGATTTGTTTGAAAGTTTTGTTCATGCATTTGGAATAAAGTTGCTTCAAGTCTATATCTATAAATTTGAAGATGGTATATTCTTCTCCGAATTGACATTTAGCGATGGCGAACGCCAAATTGTGCTTGATTCTCGAACATCAGATGCTATTGCAATAGCAATCCGTACAAAGTCGCCAATCTATACCAACCATGAAATATTAACTACAACCGGATTTGTTGTTGAAACAGATGTTACTACATTGCATGCGGGTAATGATGATATGTCGATAGATAATTCAGAACCAAAACTTGAGAATTATGCAATTGAGGAACTTGAATCAATGTTGGCTAAATATATTGATAATGAGGAATATGAGGAAGCTGCAAAAATTCAAGGAATAATTAATGCAAAGAAAGATAAGAATCAATAATTATTTAATATAATCAAAATACCATAAAACTATATATGATGAAAACTGAAACGATAGTAAAGGTCAAATTGTCGGCAATGAACTATTTAGAATTTGCCGTATGGGGTGCATATCTGACTTCGCTTGGGACATTTCTTTGGAATAAAGGGATGGAAAGTAGTATTGGGATATTCTATGCTATCCAGGGAATAGTTTCGCTGTTTATGCCGGCAGTTATCGGCATCATCGCCGATAAATATATTCAAGCACAACGTATGCTTAGTATTTGTCACTTTATTGCAGGGGCATTTATGATTGGTGCCGGATTTTATTCTGCGACTGTAGGTGACAATATTCAATTCGGGCCTCTATTTGTGCTATATTCAATCTCTGTCGGATTCTTTATGCCGACAATAGGACTATCGAATTCTATAGCCTATACAACATTAAATAAATACAATCTTGATACAATAAAACATTTCCCTCCAATTCGAGTGTTTGGTACGGTAGGATTTATTTGCGCAATGCTTTTTGTTAATTTTACCGGTTTCCAAAATACATATAACCAACTTTTTACATCGGGCGTATTGAGTATCATTCTGGCATTATACTCACTAACATTGACTAAATGTCCAACTAATAAGAGTGCTGGAAAGAAGTCATTTGTGCAGACACTCGGACTTGATGCATTTAAGCTATTCAAAAACAAGCAAATGGCATTATTCTTTATCTTTTCGATGTTTCTTGGAGTTTCTCTCCAAATCACGAATGGTTTTGCCAATCCATTTATCAAAGGTTTTGCAGAAATGTCGGAATATTCATCTACATGGGGGGCTAATAATGCTAATGCACTGATTTCGTTGTCGCAAATGAGTGAAACATTGTGTATTTTGTTAATCCCGTTCTTCTTGCGCCGATATGGTATAAAGATTGTGATGGCAATGTCAATGTTTGCATGGGTGTTACGTTTCGGGTTCTTTGGAATAGGCAATCCGGGCGATGGCGTTTGGTTGTTTGTTCTATCAATGATTGTTTATGGTATAGCATTCGACTTCTTTAATGTGTCCGGTTCTCTATATGTAGACCGCAAGACAAATCCATCGATGCGTTCAAGCGCTCAAGGGTTGTTTATGATTATGACAAATGGACTTGGGGCCACTATCGGTGTCCTTGCAGCTCAAGCTGTCATCGATAAATTTGTTAACAATGCCGTGACTCCGGCAGAAAAAGTTGCAGGGTGGCATACATCTTGGCTGATATTTGCGGGTTATGCGCTCGTAGTCGGAATATTGTTTCTACTCGTATTTAAATACAAACATAATCCGAATGAGGAAACTTCCACAAATAATAGTTGATAAATCAGAAAGGAATTAGTATCGAATAAATTTCAAATTTAATATAGCATGATTCAATTTTATGCCCCCGACATATTGAAGAACCCAATATTGCCTGAGAGCGATTCGCAGCATTGTATTCGTGTGCTTCGTAAACAGCAAGGCGACATAATTGATGTGATAGATGGTTGTGGGCATAGATTGAAATGTAAAATTGTGGACCCTCACTCTAAGCGTACACTTCTTGAGATTGTTGAAATTGAAGAAGTGGCTTTGCCATGGAGTGAGAGGATTACGATTGCGGTTGCTCCTACCAAACACATGGATCGAATGGAATGGTTGGTAGAAAAACTTGTTGAAATTGGAATTAATCGATTTGTACCATTGCTATGTACACACTCCGAGCGAAAAGAGATTAAAAGAGACCGTATCGAAAAGATAGCAATATCCGCGATGAAGCAATCGTTGAAAACATGGTTGCCACAAATTGATGAAATGACCCCCATAAAAACATTTATAGAGGAATTTAAAGGAGGTGATGCAATGCGATATGTAGCATATTGCGATCCGGAGATACCACGTCGCGATTTAGCTAAAGAGTTGAAACCGGAGAGTGATAAAGTAATATTAATTGGACCGGAAGGAGACTTTTCTCCTGAGGAAATAAAGATGACACTCAATGCCGGTTTTATCCCGGTAAGTCTGGGCGATTGTCGACTTCGGACAGAAACGGCAGCTTTGGCTTCATGTCAAGCAATACACGTAATTAACCAATTGATGAATAAGGACTAAAATCATAATTATTAAATAAGAAAATTATACGATATGAGAGATATGAATCATTACCTAAAATCGTCATCGACAGGCAACTTTTTCTTGCTTGCTGGTCCATGCGTTATTGAGGGTGAACAAATGGCAATGGATATTGCCGGCGAAATAAAAACTGTAGCAGAAAAGTTGAATATTCCCTATGTGTTTAAAGGATCGTATCGAAAGGCAAATCGTTCTCGATTGGATTCTTTTACCGGTATTGGTGATATTGAAGCACTTGAAGTATTAGGAAAGGTTGGAAAAACATATGATATTCCAACTGTTACAGATATTCATCAACCAGAAGAAGCCAATCTTGCTGCTCCGTTTGTGGATATATTACAAATTCCCGCATTCCTATGCCGACAAACAGACTTACTTTTGGCTGCAGCACAAACCGGGAAAATGGTAAATATTAAAAAGGGGCAATTCCTCGCCCCGGGAGCAATGAAACATGCGGTGGCAAAGGTTAGAGATGCCGGTAATCATAATGTAGCGGTCACGGAGCGAGGGACAACATTTGGCTATCAAGATTTAATTGTTGATTTTAGAGGAGTTCCTGAAATGCAAAAATTGGAATGTCCTGTAATAGTTGATGTAACACATTCATTGCAGCAACCGAATCAAACGGCAGGAGTTACGGGAGGGCGCCCCGATATGATAGAAACTATAGCACGAGCAGCAATTGCTGTAGGTGCAGATGGTCTTTTTATTGAAACTCACCCCAACCCCGCGATAGCGAAAAGCGACGGCGCTAATATGTTACGGTTGGATTTACTTCCACAATTACTCGAAAGATTGACAGCTATTCGCCAAACAATTAATAAATTCTGAAGTTATTAAGATGAAAAATTTCACGAAATTATTCTTATCTGCATCATTATTTTTAGTGTGTTTCTCTCTTAAAGCACAATCATCTCAAACGAATAAAACTCAAGAGGTTATTAATGCGGTTGAAAAGGTTTATAATGAATCCTTACAAGAGGATAAAACAAATTATAATGCATATTTTCGTAGAGCATATTTATATTATGGCCAAAATCAGTATCTGAGAGCATTATCGGATATTAATAATGCTATAAAATACACGCCTGAGAATGAATCGGATATTTTATCACAAGAATATGCATTGCGTGCTAATATATATTTGATGACAGACCGCCAAGAAGAAGCATTGGCTGATATTATTAAAGCGTTGCAATATAATCCCACATCATATTCCTTGATATATCAAAAAGCTAATATTGAATATGAATTAGGCGATTATAGTAGTGCAAAAGAGGATTATAAACGGTTAAATCGCATGAATAATCGTTCATTGGAGTCGCTTGTCGGATTGGCTCGAGTTGCTGTGAAAGAAAGCAATTTAGGGTTGGCAAATGAATATGTTGATCAAGCAGTTGCGCTCTACCCTTCTGAGAGCGAAGCTTATTTACGAAGAGCATCAGTTCGTCAATTGATGGGCAATAATAACGGTGCTGTTGATGATATCATAATGGCTATAGCCGTAGATGATAATAGTAGTAAGGCTATTTCTGAACTCGTAAATATGGCAAATATAGACTATAATGCCGTGATTTCGGGACTAAGTAATGCAATATCACAAGCTCCGGATGTGGGTATTTATTATTATATGCGAGCCATGATTGCACAAGCACATTATCATTATGTGAGTGCAATATTAGATTTTAAAACAATTATAAGTAAGAAATTGTATAATTACCATGGTATAAATGCAAAACTCGCAGAATGTTATTATGCGCTATGTGATTATACTTCAGCTCTTGATCAGATTAACATTGCGTTAGGTTTGGCGCAAAATAGCTCTTATTATGTGACGAGTTCAAAAATTTATTTGGCTTTGGGTAATAATGATATGGCAACAATGTATGCAGAACGCGCATATTCATTTGACCCAAATAGCCAAATAGCATTAAGCCAAGCCGCATTATGTGCATTGGCATCAGGTGATAATACATTAGCGTCAAATCAATTTGGTGAACTTATTATCAATAATCCTGAGAATCCGATAAATTATATTATCCGAGGGTGGATTATAGGAGATAAAATGAATCAGAAAGCAGACGCTATGGGATTTTTAAATCGTTGTGCGACCCTTGCATATGCTGAGACTGATTTTCGGTCATATTTGGGTTTTGCACTCAATTTAATGGAGCAAAATGAACAAGCCAGGCAATGGATTGATACGATTTTGTCAGTCAATCTTAATGATGTTGATGGCCGAATCCATTATCTTGCGGCAGCATTGTATAGCTGGCTTGGCGATTTCGAGAAAGCATTTGATTGTATGCGACTTTCGCTTGAAAAAGGATATGCTAATCTTTATGATTGGAAGGAATATGATGTGGCAAATTTGTCGGTTGCTCCATTGCGAAATGACGATAGGTTTGAATCAATGCTTAAAAGTTATGATTATCTTTTCAAATAATTTTGATGATAAAGAAATATAATAAAATTATAGGGGGCAGATCATAATGATGTGCCCCCTATAATTTTATATTGCATTAATAATCTACAAATTGCAAATTATTTTACACGTTCAACATATGAACCATCGCGAGTATCAATGCGAACTTTGTCGCCGGTGTTGATAAACAAGGGAACTCGCACTTCTGCTCCAGTCTCAACAGTAGCAGGTTTTAGGGTATTAGTTGCAGTGTCTCCTTTTAGACCGGGTTCAGTGTATGTGACTTCAAGGACAACACTCGTTGGCATTTCGCAAGTGAGTATTTCCTCTGTAGCAGCTTGAACCATAGCTTCGCAAATGTCACCTTCTTTTAGGAATTGAACGCCATCGATACTTTCACCGGGGAGTGCTACTTGTTCGAATGTTTCGGTGTGCATAAAGTTATACCCCATTTCATCTTTGTAGAGGTATTGATACGGTCGACGCTCAATGCGCACTTCTTCAACTTTAACACCAGAGTTCCAAGTTTTGTCAAGGACACGTCCTGTGCGAACATTTTTCAATTTTGTTCTAACGAAAGCAGGGCCTTTACCAGGTTTAACATGAAGGAATTCTACGATGAAGAAATAGTTACCGTCGATATCGAGGCACATTCCGTTTTTAAAATCAGCAGTAGTTGCCATAAAATAGTATATTTTTGGTAGTTATAAAATTTCGTGAGCGCAAATTTACGAAAATTTATTCTAATATGCATATATAAAATGCCGTTTTTTGAGGTTTTTGAAATTTATGATGTGATTTCGCAGATTTCAGTAAATATTTCATATAAAATTTATGCGTTTTTTAAATTATATTTTGTAAATTTGAGTTTTAAATTAGACGTATAGTATAATTATAAAATTACGATTTAAATGTAAATTTTAATCGTATGCTATGAATCTGAAATTAAGGACTAATGAACGAGAATGCACTAAGTCAATTATATCTGAAGGATACTGAATTTGAGCGACTTATGCAACGTCGCATTTTTAATGTCCTTCTAATTGCATCGCCCTATGATGCATTTATGATGGAAGATGACGGACGAGTTGAGGAGCAATTATATTTTGAATATGTTGCCCTTAATCTAAGTTCGCCTCCACGTGTCACTCTTGTTTCTCATATTAATGGGGCTATGACAGCGCTTTCTCAAAAGCATTACGACTTGATAATTGCAATGCCCGGAGTTGAGATTTCCGAGACTTTTATCGGTGCGAGAGTCATAAAAGAAAAGTATCCTGAGATTCCGTTTGTTGTTTTAACTCCATTTTCAAAAGAAGTATCTCGCAGATTGTCGCATGAGGATTTTACCGGCATTGATTATGTGTTTTCTTGGTTAGGGAATGTTGAGTTATTATTGGCGATTATTAAGCTTCTTGAGGATAAGATGAATGCGGATAACGACGTTTTAGATGTTGGTGTCCAAATGATATTACTTGTTGAAGACTCAGTAAGATTTTATTCATCTATACTCCCCCACCTCTATAAATATTTGTTGCGCCAATCAAAGATATTTTCAACTGAAGCGCTCAATGAACATGAACAAATGTTGCGAATGCGAGGCCGTCCCAAAGTGATGCTCGCGCGTAATTATGAAGAAGCGATGACGTTGTATGAGAAGTATAGCGATCAGGTAATGGGGGTAATTTCTGATGTGTCATTTATTAAAGATGGAGTAAAAGACACAATGGCAGGATTAAAACTTGCTCGTGAAATCCGTAAAAGAGACCCGTATCTTCCAATTATTATAGAGTCAACACAGAGTGAATTGCGTAACCAAGTGGGCGATTTTAATGGAATTTTCCTTGATAAAAATTCCAAAAAGTTGCCGGTGGATTTAGGGGAAGCAATTACAAATAATTTCGGTTTTGGCGACTTTATCTTTCGCGACCCTAATACAGGAGAGGAATTACTACGCATCAAGTCACTGAATGATATGCAAAAACATATCAAAGAAGTGCCTGCCGAGTCACTGTATAGACATGCATTAAAAAATGATATTTCACGATGGCTTTATTCAAGAGCAATGTTCTCAATTGCAAAAATTATAAAGGCGCATCGTTTTGCCTCAATAGATGAGGCTCCGGCTGTGAAACAATTGTTTTTTGATTTCATAGTAAAATATCGAAAGATGAAAAATCGCGGAGTTGTTGCAGTATTCCGTAAAGATAGATTTGACCATTATTCTAATTTTGCACGTATTGGCCAAGGTTCTTTGGGCGGCAAGGGTCGTGGTTTGGCATTTATTGATTCTATAATTAAAGCTAATCCAATTTGTGATGATTTTGATGGCATAACAATATCGATACCTCGCACCGTTGTGCTATGCACTGATATTTTCGATGAATTTATGAGTACAAATGATTTGTATTCGATAGCATTAAGTGATAGAAGTGATGAGGAGATATTGCGCTATTTCCTACAAGCACGCTTGCCTGAACGATTGATCGAAGACTTCATGTCGCTTTTTGAAGTAGTTGAGCGACCTTTAGCCATTAGATCGTCAAGCTTATTGGAAGACTCTCATTATCAGCCGTTTGCCGGAATTTATTCAACATATATGATTCCTCATGTAGAGGATAAGTATAAAATGCTCAAATTATTGTCGGATGCAATAAAGAGTGTTTATGCGTCGGTTTTTTATCGAGATTCAAAAGCATATATGACGGCAACATCTAATGTTATTGACCAAGAAAAAATGGCAATAATTATACAAGAGGTTGTCGGTGAAGAAACGAATGGATATTATTTCCCATCGTTTTCAGGCGTCGGTCGTTCTCTTAACTACTACCCCATCAATGATGAACAACCTGAAGAGGGTGTCGCAGAGATTGCAATTGGTTTAGGAAAATATATTGTAGATGGAGGATTAAGTTTGAGATTTTCACCACGTCACCCCGATAAGGTTTTACAGACCTCGGAATTAGAACTCGCATTACGTGACACACAGACGCGGTTATATGCATTAAATCTTAATGACATAAATGCAGATTTCAGCGTAGATGACGGTTTCAATATTGAAGATATGCGAGTTCAGAAATTTGCGGAAACAAATGCGTTGAAATATCTTGTTTCCACATTTGATCCTCAGGACCAAATTATACGTGATACTGATAAAGGATTTGGACGTAAGGTAGTGACATTCGCAAATATGTTGCAACATAAGGTTTTCCCATTGGCTGAAGCAATAGATTTTATGCTTGTCAATGGGCAAGAAAAGATGCAACGTCCGGTTGAAATAGAGTTTGCCGGTATTGTAGATCATTCAGGACAAACTAAGGGACGAATATATTGGTTGCAGATACGTCCTATTATAGATCGAAAAGAGTTAGTAGATGATTCAATTTTGGAAATACCCAATGAACAGCTTATTTTAAAGAGTAATACAGCTCTTGGACATGGCAATATTGAGAATGTATCAACAATAATGTACGTTCGTCCGGAGAATTTTTCATCGATGAACAATCAAAAGATAGCTGAGGAGATAGAACGTATAAATCGGGATTTTATATCAAAACAAAAAGGATACGTTCTTATTGGCCCCGGACGTTGGGGGTCATCGGATACTGCATTGGGAATACCTGTGAAATGGCCTCATATATCAAATGCGAAGCTTATTGTCGAGGCATCTCTCAGCAATTATCGCATAGAACCCAGTCAAGGTACTCATTTTTTTCAAAATTTAACCTCATTTGGTGTAGGCTACTTTACAATTAATCCTTCGTCGGATGATGGCATTTATGATATAGAATATCTTAATTCGCTCCCATCTACTTATGAGAGTGATAATATTAGAATAGTAGAATTTCCCTCCACACTCACTATCGGCATAAATGGACGTAAAGGTGTCGGTATAGTTAAAAAAAATATCTAAAATAACCATGGCTTTTTTAAACAAAATCAAATCAGTATTTGGATTTTCGAACGAAGATTACGAAATGGAAGAGAATGAGTTGTTACAACGGGACGCAACAGTTACTCCATTGTCTCATCGTCGACAAAACTCCTCCTTGCAAGAACACTCAGATTTAAGTGAAGTAAATGATGATATAAATATACCTGAAGAGCAAAATTCTCAAGATAATCAAGGATGTCCAGAAGAAATTTTCAAAAAGGTTGTCGAGATTTTCAATGACGCTTTACCATCATTTATCGGAGATTGTCTCGACAAAGAAAAACAAGCTAAATATATTCATGATGCACTTGATGAGTCAATGAAAGCCTATATAGCTCAATTAGATCATAATGCGAATGCTCGCATGAAAGTGAGATTGGATTATGAACAACAATCGTTGCGCAGAGAAATTGATTCGCTACGCGATAAAGCCAAACGAATTGAGGATACCAGTGCAGAGTGGCAAGAACAGAAACTTTCGGCAGAGCGTCAGAAACGTGCGTTAAGTGAGCGTGTACATGACTTAGAAAAACAGATAGCGTCGTTTCTTGCAGAAAAAGAACAATATGAGTTGGAAAATAAAAGTTTAGTTAATAAATTGCGTGCAATGTCAATTCAAGATGGAGATATGGAGACATTGCGCAATGACAATGAGGCTCTACGTCAAGAAGTTAAAGCTTTAAGAGAGAATGCTTCTCCAACTATTGTGCCAGCCGTAGACCAGGAAACGTTGAAACGATTGGATGAGTTAAATGATAGTGTTGATGATTTATCTGCACAAAAGGAAGCACTAATACGAGAGCGTAATAATCTTGCCAATGATATTGTAGTATTGAAAAAAAAGTGTGAAATTTCAGATGCGATGCTCAATGATTTAAATCAAAAAGCATCATCGGCAAAAATTGCGCTAAATGAAAAAGAAGTGCAATATAAAGAATTATTATCAAAATATGAACAATTGATATTAGATAATGAAGCAAATACCACTGCAGAACAGCAACTTAATGATTTAAAAGCAGAGGCTCGGCAAAAAGAAGCTGAACTTCTTATGGCTAAAGAGAATATTGAGAGTGTTAATGCTGAATTGCAGCGTGTAAATAGTGAGTTGCATAATGAATCTGTTAAGGTTCAACAGTTGACCGACGAATTGCGACAAGCTAAAGAGGCATTATCACAATCTGATAGTGTAAATAATATCTCGGAGGATGAAATTGCAAAAAACGCTCAAATTGAGCAGCTTCAAAATGAATTGGTAGTAGCAAAATCAGAATTAAAAGAAGCAAAAGAGGAAGTTGATGCTTGTCGGTCATCATTAACCGCATTTGAAGAGTCCTTAATAAAAATAGAACAGATCAATGAGTCTCGTCAAAATAAGATTATTGACCTTCAACAACAGCTAAAAGATAGTGAAGACACTCTTGATTTGACAACAAAAAGAGTTACTGAACAAAATGCATTAATAGCGAAGCGAGAATCGGAAATTTCAACACTTAAATCTACGATTGATCGCAATTTAAAACTTCAAGCTGAATCGGAAGCTCTTCTGCGCAAAGAGATTGAACAACTTAGGAAATCCAATGAATCATTACCTCGACAAAGACGCAAAAAAGTTACCGAAATAACTTCAATCGATGAATCGTTGGATGATACAAATTGGCTTGTTTCAACACCCCCGGAAGGGACTAACGCTCGCCCCGGTGGAGTTTCTGATTCGGAATTTGGTTATCAAGCGCCACAGCATCGTGAAGAACCAAACAATCCAGCTCAAATGTCGTTATGGTAATAAGTATTAATTCTAATATGTCAGGACTTTAATACATAAAAATTAAAAAATGATGAGTCAAATTTTTAAAGTAATATTATCACTATCGGTTGTAGCATTACTAAATCCAGGCTACACCTTTGGTGAAAATAAAATTGTAACTGAAATTACTCCATATGTTTATCCGGGAAATAAGCCTAAAGCAGCACCGGAAATGAAGTTTATGCCAGATGGATTAACGTATCTTTCAGCATGTGATAATAATACTCGTATTGCAAAGTTTGACTTAGCAACAGGTGAGGAAATAGAAACTGTGTTTAATGCAGTGAAGACACGAGAAACGACAATCAAGGGGTTTGAGAATTTTTCAATTAGTTCGGACGGAACAAAATTATTACTTTCATTAGATAGTGAAAAGATATATCGCCGTTCATTTAAAGCTAAATATTATGTTTTTGATATCAAGCGCAATATTCTTAGACCATTATCGACAAATCATGCGTATCAGCAGATTCCGTTATTTTCACCGGATTGTAGATCGGTAGCCTTTGTTGCCGATAATAACATATATCTTAAAAAATTAGATTATAACTCTGAAGTAGCTGTAACAACAAGTGGTATTAAAAATTCGATAATCAACGGGGCAACAGATTGGACATATGAAGAGGAGTTTTCCACTACATCTACACTTGCATGGGCACCAGATAGCGAGACCCTTTCATACATTAGTTTCGATGAGACAAATGTGCCACTATATACAATTAACTTATATCAGGGAATATGTAATCCTAAAGATGAATATAAATTATACCCAGGTCTATTTTCGTATAAATATCCTGTAGCAGGAGAAAGTAATTCAGTTGTTGCACTTCACAGTTATGATGTTTCGACTCGTAAAACAAAAGATATAGCCCTCCCCGACCCTCTAATCGAGTATATTCCCCGAATTGATTACACGTCAAGTGCAGAACAGCTTTTGGTTACAACGTTAAATCGAGAGCAAAGCCGTATGGAAATATATAGTGTGAATCCAAAGTCAACTGTAGTAAAATCATTTTATGTTGAAGAGTCGGATGCATGGATTTCGCCTACTACATATGAGAATATAATAGTTACACCGAAGTCAATAATATTGAATAGCGCGCGAACCGGTTATCATCATTTATATGAATATAGTTTGAATGGCGCACAATTACGCCAAATTACATCGGGTGACTACGATGTCAAACAATGTTACGGAGTTGATAAGTCCGGAAACGTGTTTTATCAATCTACAGAGTCAGGACCACTTAATCGAGTGGTAAGTAAAATAGACTTAAAGGGAAAGATAACGAATTTGTCGCCGACAACATCTTTCTCATCGGCAGTTTTTCTCTCCGGATGTGAATCTTTTGTTCTAACTATATCAGATATAGTAACACCTCCCTTTTATGCACTATATAACTCAAAGGGGAAAAAAATTCGAGAACTTGGAAATAATTTAGGGTATAGTGCCAAATACTCGTCATTGCCGGAGAAAAAATTTATAGAAGTATCCTCTGCCGGATATACTCTAAACGGTTATGTAATAATGCCACCTAATTTTAATGAAGCAAGAAAGTATCCTGTTATTATGTGGCAATATAGTGGACCGGGGTCACAAGAAGTACTGAATCGATGGGCTATGGATTGGGAGTATTATGCTGCTAATGAGGGGTTTATTGTAGCATGTGTAGATGGTCGTGGCACAGGCAGTAGAGGAAGAGAATTTGAAACATGTGTATATAAAAATCTCGGATATTACGAAACAATAGACCAAATTAATGCAGCAAATTATATGGCATCATTGCCATATGTTGATTCAGAACGAATAGGTATCTGTGGATGGAGTTATGGCGGATATGAAACATTGATGGCAATATCCGAACATGGGAATCCGTATAAAGCAGCTGTTGCAATTGCCCCTGTTACAGATTGGCGTTATTATGATACAGTATATGCAGAACGTTACATGCAAACACCTCGCGCAAATGAAGATGGATATAATGTATCCGCACCAATACAAAGAGCCGGCAATGTAGATTGTGAGTTATTGCTAATAAGCGGCACCGCAGATGATAATGTTCATATGGCAAATACAATGGAATATGTATCGCGACTTCAATCTGAAGGTATTTTGTGTGACATGTTGTTGTTCCCCAATATGAATCACTCAATTAATGGATGCAATGCGAGGGCTGTCGTTTATGGTAAGATGATTGATTTCTTTAAGAAAAATCTATAATAATGTTATATTCATATCAACGACGTAGAAATTTGACCCAAGGAATATTTGCTTTGTGGACAAATTGGGTTATATCGGTGGGATTTCTTACTCTACCGATTTTAATTACGCCGTTGGTCTCACCTCGGTTATTACCACTAATTCCATTACTCTTGATTGGAATTATAACAATTCTTGACAGACGGAATAGAAGTCAGCAATCACCTAATTGTTTCCGAGTTCCACATATTATACAATATGTTCTATTTTTTAGTTCAATTTTTTTGATAGCCGACATATTTTATAAGTCAAGTAGTGAAATTAACGAAATAATTAATCAACCGGTGAATATGTCGCACCCGTTACTTCCGGCGTTAAATATTTTTCCGGTGACTATGATTATTTGTTTAATAAATTTAGTAAGAGGAAATAATTCTCGTTCATGTCATTCATGTCGTAATCGTCATGGCAAGATAATTGACAGAGGATTAGTAGGTGTGCTATATAATCATGAAGCAAAGCAGCAAATTAAGCTCCTTTTCTTTATTTCGCTAATCCTTTCATTATCAACTTGGATTTATTATATCTTTTTTTACGTAAATGTAAACATAAATAGAACAGATAGCTTTATTTTCGCACTTTGTCCCGTTATGTTTTACGTTTTATCAATAATATATTTAGGGATAAAATATTATTGTCTATGGGGATATTATTGCCAAAGTAGTAACCGTAAAATAATTACAGATCAAAGAGGTACTACTATCCGATATATAGTGGCTTGTAGAGACAAAATATTTATTAAGTTACCCGCCGTTTCCACGGAAAAGGTAGTCGAAGAAGAATTAAAGGCAGATGTCCCTTTGATAATTTCTCTTCCGTATAAAAAAAATATTACAGAAAATGAGGCTTATACTTTTTTTAAAGACGCGACTCATCTGCATGGTGTAGCTCCTCGATTAATATTTAAAAGTGGCGATCCCGGGATGTTTAAAAATATTTTTCATTATATAGTATTTTTAGACGATTCCGATAAAATTTTAGAGTCGTTCAATGGTATTTGGTTGACTTTATCTGAGCTAAATGATATGATTAACGAGGGTGCGGTATCGATATCTCTTGCTTCTGAATTAAGCCATATTTATACAATCACAATGACATGGAAAACATATGACCAAAGCGGTCGACGTCGTTATGAGATTAAGAATTATAAGCCCACATTTAAGTTGAACGATATACCGAATTGGGAAGTAGATTATAATGACTATAATTGGCTATATGTGGCAGAAGTTAATGAGGATAAACCTTTTTATACTCTGCGTAGGATTTGGCACAAGATAACGAAAGGTATTGGTGAGTAATAACCTTATGGATATTAATATGTGTGATAATATAAATATATCTCCGATTATTGCCGTAGTTGGCCCAACAGCATCAGGAAAAACACATCGAGCTGTAGCAATAGCGGCGGCTATAGATGGTGAAATAATCAGTGGCGATTCTCGTCAGGTTTACAAAGGTATGACAATTGGAACCGGTAAGGATTTAGATGAATATGGCAAAATTCCTTATCATTTGATAGACATTGTCGCTGCCGGTGAAAAATATAATTTACATAAATATCTTAAAGATGCTCATGCGGCAATTTCAGGTGTTAAACAGCGTGGTCGATGTCCGATAGTTTGTGGTGGTACTGGTTTGTATGTCGAATCATTATTAAATGGCTTACAACTACCGGATGTCCCTGAAAATAAGGATTTACGTAGAAAACTCGATGGTAAAACACTTGACGAATTGACTCAAATACTTTCGTCGATGAAACGATTACACAATATAACAGATGTAGATACTGTAAAACGAGCAATTCGCGCTATTGAGATACAGACATATTATGTGGAGCATCAGGAAGTCGCAGATAAAATATCCCCTACTCCACTTGATTCCATAGTATTTGGAGTTGATATTGACAGAGAGTTGCGCAGGAAAAAAATTTCAAGTCGTCTTCGCCAACGTCTTAATGAAGGGATGGTAGAAGAGATAAAAGGTCTAATTGATTCGGGCATATCTCCTGATGATTTGATATACTATGGACTTGAATATAAATTTATTACCGAGTATGTAATCGGACAGCGCAGTTATGATGAAATGTTTACTCAATTAGAAATTGCAATACATCAATTTGCGAAACGTCAGATGACATGGTTTCGCGGAATGGAAAAGCGTGGGCATAAAATACATTGGTTGTCGGCAGAATTGTCGGATAGTGATTTTGTATCAAGAGTTAATACAATTATTGAAAGCCATAAGTATGGTAAACATGGTGAATAAAATGGCTCATGTACGACATATTATTATTGAAATACTTTTACTATTAATGATTTTTATCGTTAATGGTTCTAAAGCATATGCGTATGTTGGAGATTATGACGGCATTATAGAGATAAATCCTATTAAGGTTGAGACAGGAAGCGAATTTCATTTTGATTGCAACGGAATTGATGTTGAACGCCAACGTATTGATATTGGAGTCCAACCGATAGAATTAGGAAAAATCGATTGGGTATTAATATTAAATGATACTATAGATAATCATGTAATAGAGGTTAATACTAAACTTATAGAAAAAAATAAGTATGATATAGAACATGATGAGAGCATATGTCTTACGTTGAGTATAGATGGAGAAATTAAATATCAAAAAGACTTTGGGAATAAACTGCCAATTACAAAGTCTCCAATATTTATTAGATTGTCGTTTGATGGCGAATATCTGATACTCTCGGCCGGTAGTAGTGTATTAGACATAATTGAAAGATTAGATTATCACGGATTTGTTGATTATGCAATAATTAAATCAAAATATAATATTTTAGTAAATAGATATTCCTCATTGTTTGATCCACTACCAATAATTCCTCAGATATATAATAATGAAGCTGAAGTTATTGGTGCGCTCAATCAATGCAATGATACGAGATGTGGAATATGGGAATATTTTGATGAAGAAGTAGACACTAAATTAGCGATGAAAGGAGGTCGCTATAAGATAGCGTTACTACCCTCGGAGTATGGTGGATATAATATAATATATTTGTCGGGGGCGGACATTGATTCGAGCAGGTGGCAACCTGGAAGTTTGAAAGGATTTTTGGAGGTCACCCCATTTGTAAACACATTTACATTGTATTGGAACGATAGTGAGGGAGAGGAAATTGCCGACCAAACGCCGTATGCAACCTTTGAAGGCGCGTTAATGGTACTTACATTCCCATTGCAAAAAGCAAAATTTCGATTTGTGAAAAACAGGTTATAAAAGTGGCTAATTCGCAGCCGGAAACATTGGGTGCATTTGCCATCCACGATATTTAGGTCCCATTCGCTTGACAACTTTATGCCAATAGGAATCGTCGTACCCCGACAGTATTTCATTGGAAGATAAAGGTGGAGCTACTGCCCAAACATAATTATTAATCTCCTCTTCAAGCTGCCATTTATCCCAACCGCTATATCCTATAAAGAATCTAATTATTTCATCTGTTGGATAACCATCACGAATATACTGCAAAACTTGATTATAATCGCCCCCAATCCATAACCCCGGTTGTATTTCAATAGCTCCGGAGAAAATATTACCTAAGCGATGGATATAAAATAGTCGGTTGCGTGATAATGGGCCGCCAAGAAATATTGGAATATCAACATTGTCGTCAAAACCTTCAATAATTTGCCCTAACGTATATCCTGATGTACGGTTTAATACAATCCCCATCGCATTCTTCCCGGGAGTATAGTCAACCAATGAAATAACAGCATGATTGAAATATTCATCAGATAAGAATGGCTCTGAGACAAGAATTGCACCTTGATAAGGTCCCTTCGAATCAATCTTAATATTAAATATCGAATTGTCTAAATCTTTCATGCCGATAAAAAAGAGAGATTATATAAATACGGAGTAAGCACTCAAAATCGAATAGCTTACTCCGTTAATTATCTTTAAATTATTCTTTATCACATTTCGCGCAAAGACTACCGGAAACGGCTTTCCAGCAGATTACGGCGATAATAGCACCAATAGCAGGTCCTACAACCATAATCCAGAAGTTACCAAAAGCTTCAGGGCTAAATACTGCGGGACCAAAAGAACGAGCTGGATTTACAGAACAGTTGTCAACGGGGATGCCAACAATGTTAACTAAGCCGAGAGCGATACCGATTGCGAGGCCGGCAAATTTGCCAGCTCCAACTTTAGCATCGGTAGCTCCGAGCACAACCATGACAAAGAAGAACGTTAACAATGCCTCGGTTATTAATGCCATTGTAGGAGTTGCTCCTGATTGTAGTACATTAGTTGCAAGTGCATTTTCACCTGTAATGCCGCCAAACATATATACTTCTCCTGACTTAGAGAGCAAGTATAGGAAAGCGCCACCGACAGCTGCCCCAATAAATTGAGCAATCACATAACCTACAAATTCTTTGCTGCTCATACGACCACTTAACCAAACAGCTAATGAAACTGCCGGATTAACATGACACCCTGAGATGTTGCCTATACAATAGCATAAGCAAATAAGGACTAAGCCAAAGCATAATCCAATACCAAGTACTCCGATTGACGGACCTGCTAAAACCGCACTTCCACAAGCTAATAGCACTAAAAACATTGTGCCAATACCTTCTGCTAAATACTTTTTCATAATTTAAGTTGCCAGATAATTATTAATAATGTTAACTAAAAACTTTCAAAATTTAAAATAGTTCTCTACCTTTACAATATGAAGCAGATAGATTTAAAAATAGAACGTCACCCATGGCCACCATTTATGACTAAAGATGCACGCATATTGATTCTTGGAACTTTTCCGCCGGGACAACATCGATGGTCAATGCCATTTTACTATCCCAATGTTATAAATGATTTTTGGCGAATAATGGGTGTAATCTACTATGGACACAAAGATAAGTTTTATCTTCCGCATCTCAAAACTTTCGATTTGAAAAATATTAAAGCTTTTCTTGTTGAGAATAAAATTGCTCTTGGCGACACCGGTTTAGAAATTAGGCGCCTAAAAGGGAATGCTTCAGACAAGTATTTAGAAATTATAACTCCCCTACCATTATCAGATATCCTAACTCAGATGCCTCATTGTACAACAATCGCGACGACAGGAGAAAAGGCAGCTCAAGTAATAGCCGAAATAACTAATACTGCAATCCCTAAATCGGGTGAATACTGTGATACAATGCTTTGTGAACGTCAATTACGTATATATCGTATGCCATCAACATCTCGAGCTTATCCCCTTCCGCTTGAACAAAAAGCAAAAGTCTATGGTAAAATGCTGAAAGAGGTTGGACTGATAAATTGAGCAATTGAAATGTTAGAATTAAATAAGATTACATAAACAATTTAATGGTATTCAAAAAAAAACTATCTTTGCATTATATTTAAAAGTAAAACCAAACTCTATATGATAGATTTAACATTGCCACTTTCTATTGGATTTGATGCAGCTGAAATATTTAAATTTGTGGAAGCTAATTCGACATATTTTATGGTGTTTTTATTGATGGTCGTAGAAAGTTCATTTATTCCGTTCCCTTCTGAAGCAGTAGTCCCCCCCACAACATATTTTATGCTCTCAGATATAGGAACATTCGACATCGGAGTAGTGACTTTAATTGTTTTAGCTGCGACTATTGGAGCTTTAGGTGGAGCGCTAATTAATTATTATTTGTCCTTATGGCTCGGGCGTCCGATAGTATATCGTTTTGCTAATAGTCGAATAGGTCATTTTTTCTTAGTAACAGAAGATAAGGTGATAAAATCTGAGGCATATTTTGATAAGCATGGACCGACAGCAACATTTATTGGTCGATTAATCCCGGCAGTCAGACAATTGATTTCAATTCCCGCTGGGTTATCACGTATGAATATCGCAAAATTTTGCATTTTCACATCTTTAGGGGCTTGTATTTGGAACTGTATATTAGCCGCGTTAGGAGCATGGCTTTTTACTGCCGTAGATAAGAATGTACTATATGAAAAGGTTGAAGAATATAATAGTTATTTAACCATTGGGGGCTTATGTTTGTTAGGCGCTTGTGTAGTCTATCTTATTTATAAAGCTTCAACAGCAAAACGTAATAAAACAGTAGGATAAGTATCTAATAAATTACAATCTCGAATATCTAAATAAATATAAGAGTATGTTAGTATCACCATCATTGTTAGCCGCAAATTTTGGTAATTTAAACGAAGACGTGGATATGCTTAACAAGTCGAATGCCGATATGATACACCTTGATGTCATGGATGGAGTATTTGTACCTAATATCTCTTTCGGATTCCCGGTAATTGAGGCGGTAGCACGTAAAGCGACAAAACCACTCGACGTACATCTTATGATTGTCAATCCGCAAAACTATATCAACCAAGTGCGTGATACCGGAGCCGCAATAATGAATGTACATCAAGAGGCATGCATACATCTTGACCGCACCATTGATGCAATCAAAAGAGCCGGAATGAAAGCGGCAGTCACGTTAAATCCATCAACACCGGTTGTGATGCTTGAAGATGTGATATCAGAACTCGATATGGTATTATTAATGTCGGTTAATCCCGGATTCGGAGGTCAAAAATTTATTCCTAATATAATAAAGAAAACACATCAATTAAAAAAATTGATAGCAGATAGTGGTTCAAAAGCCATGATAGAAATAGATGGCGGCGTGAATGATGTGACAGGTCGAAAATTATCAGAAGCAGGAGCCGATATATTAGTAGCAGGAAGTTATATTTTCAATAGCTCAAATCCACATTCGACAATTGACCAACTAAAGTCTTTATAGTATTTCTTAATTTGAGATAATTAACAACATGTTGCCTAAATTTAGTTAAATTAGTAAATAATTTCAGCCAAGAAAATCACATATTTAATTATAGTATGAAAGACTATACATATACCGGTGAAGAATTTGATTCTAATGAAAGGGAAAATAGCAATCGCAGAGAGAAGAGTCAAACGATAAACGACAGATCTTATAATGATATAGATGGTGGTCGTCCGCGGCGACGTAGACCAAAAATAGAAACAAGGGAGGATGCTGAATCCGGACTTCCCAAATTTATTTCTCGCCCGATTGCATTTTTTAAAAGTAGAAGAATGAAATCGGTAATAGGTATTGCATTAATTTTGATTGCAGCCTATCTTACAATTGCCGCGCTATCATTTCTTAAAAATGGAGGAACAGATCAAAGTGAAATAGTAGCGCAGTCGGTTGAGCAGTTAGCTCAGAATTCAGACTCAGTAAAGAACATAGCCGGACCGGCTGGAGCTAAATTATCAAATCATCTATTCCTTGAAGGGCTTGGGATTGGGTCGATTGTGTTGATAATTTACATGGTTTTATTAGGATTGGGGTTACTTGGATTAAAGAAGATCCATTTTTGGACACTAACATTTAAATCCCTCATATTTGCTATAACTTTGTCGTTGGTATTTGGTTTATTTACCATTAATTCTGACGCAAATATCCCACTAGGTGGTTATCATGGACGATATATAAATATTTTACTTATATCTTATATTGGATTTATAGGCGCAATTATTGTTAGCTGCATGCTCGTTGCGATACTTGTTACTGTATATATAACCGAACTTACTCACTTTTACCAAAAATCAAAAGAAAAGATACGACTTGTCAATGCTAAAGAAATTCATGAGAATGACAAGAAGAAATATAAGCAAGAGGTTATAGACACTGCCCTCTCAAATGGTCCTTTAAATGTTGATATTCAGGAAGACACAGTAGATACCCAACCTTTCTCCTCACATAACGAGACTTCATTTGGTGCCGATTTTGAAAATATAGAGGTGACAATTAATGAAGATGAGAAAGTTGTCGATGGAGATAATGATGTGCTCTCTAAAGAATTGTCGAAACATCATCATCAAGAATCAAAAGAACGCACCCCGGGATTTGAGATTAATGCATCAAATGAAATAGAGCAAGGTGATAATTTAAATGAAGCAGTAAAACTTCAGGGACCATACGATCCACGTGCTGAGTTGTCGCGTTATCGCATGCCGACTCTTGACTTGTTATTTGATCGCCCTCGAAAAGCTAATTCTGTTGACTTAGCGGAGCAAGAGGAAAACAAAGAAAGAATTACAAAAACACTCAACGATTACGGCATTCAGATTCTAAAAATTGAAGCTACTGTAGGTCCTACTGTAACTTTATATGAGATAATTCCGGCGGAGGGGGTTCGTATCGCTCGTATTAAGCGTTTGGAAGATGACATTGCAATGAGTCTGGCTGCATTAGGAATTCGTATCATAGCACCTATCCCAGGTAAAGGCTCGATAGGAATTGAAGTGCCAAACAAAGATCCTCAAACAGTGTCAATTCGCTCGATACTTGGTTCAAAAGCATTTCAGGAATGTAAATATCCATTACCAATGGCTTTAGGTGCTACCATTTCCAACGAGGTATATATTGCCGACCTCGCAAAAATGCCACACTTGCTTGTCGCAGGTGCTACCGGTCAGGGTAAATCTGTTGGACTTAATACTATAATTGCATCGTTATTATACAAACGTCATCCCTCTGAGTTGAAATTTGTCTTGGTTGACCCAAAGATGGTTGAGTTTAGTTTGTATGCACGTTTGGAAAAACATTATCTTGCTAAATTGCCCAACGAGGAAGAGCCGGTAGTAACAGACCCAAATAAAGTGGTCGATACACTTAATTCACTTTGCGTTGAGATGGATGCGAGATATTCACTTCTTAAAGATGCAGGATGTCGTTCAGTTACTGAATATAATGATAAATTCGTAAATCGTCGATTAAATCCTGAAAAGGGCCATCGTTACATGCCATATATTGTAATGATTGTCGACGAATTTGCTGACTTAATTATGATGGCAGGAAAGTCAGTTGAAACGCCAATTGCACGTATTGCACAAAAAGCTCGAGCCGTAGGCATGCATATGATTATTGCTACACAACGACCTTCTACTAATGTGATTACCGGTATTATTAAAGCTAACTTCCCCGGACGAATCGGATTCAGAGTAAGTCAAATGGTTGATTCGCGAACAATACTTGACGCTCCGGGCGCTAATCAATTAATAGGTCGTGGAGATATGTTAATAATGGCAGGAGGGGTTATGGAACGAGTTCAATGCGCATTTATAGATACGCCGGAAGTTGATGCTATATGTCGTCACATTGACGATC
This sequence comes from uncultured Barnesiella sp., assembly GCA_964462445.1. Lineage (GTDB taxonomy): Bacteria > Bacteroidota > Bacteroidia > Bacteroidales > Muribaculaceae > JAGBWK01. Next base: position 45,151 of record CAYWXG010000010.1, read on the forward strand.
AAATTGGATTTGACCATGCATATATTTTGCCAGAACCACCATCAGAAGCCTCCGAAATTCCGGCAGGTTCTCTTATCGATAGAGATGTTTTATTTGAAGAAATAGCACGAGTAGTTGTTCAAGGGAATACAGCCTCAACATCAAACATTCAGCGGAAATATTCTATTGGATTTAACCGCGCTGGAAAGATAATGGACCAACTTGAAGCTGCAGGAATTGTTGGACCTGCACAGGGTGGGAAACCACGTGCTGTACTTGTAGACCCAACACAACTTGAAATGATTCTTGATTCACTTTAACTAAAATTAAAGATAAATCATTCAACTTTACTGAAGAAATGATGTCATATTTAATATGATTAATATAGACAATAATGAAACTACGAACTTTATTTGCAATATTAGTATTAGCTATAGGATATAATTTTGCAGGAGCAAAGATAAATGCATCCGCATTTATGAATGACGCGGCTAAAACTATAACTACGTCGAAATCAATTGAGGCATCATTTAAGATTGAATGTAACGGGCAGACTACTATCATAGGTGATATAGCAGTGAAAGGAGAAAAATTTGCGATTAACACTACTGCAAATTCCACAATTTTTAATGGCAAGACTCAATGGACAATATCATCTGATGATATGGAAATATCAGTTTTTGAACCAACTGCAGATGAGATAGCACAAATCAATCCCTTTTCTGTTATAAGAAGTTACGAAAAGGACTACAATGTTAAACTAATATCTTCAGATAACTCTTCGGTGAAAATTCAATTAACACCAAAGAAGAAAGAAACGTCAATTAAAAAGATTGTCATTACATTCGTAACGAAGACAAAACTTCCGCAACAAATGATGTTAACACTCGATGATAACAAGGTGTTATCGATTAGCATATTTGATGTAAGAACAGATGCCGATATTAAATCTTCTTGCTTTGAAGTTATAGATAAAAATTATCCGGGATATGAAATAATTGATTTAAGATAAAATATTAACTAATAATATAAGTCCAATTATCATGGAAACAACTAAATGTTTGATTATAGGCGCCGGACCGGCAGGATATACAGCAGCAATATACGCTTCACGAGCAAACCTCTCCCCTATTCTATTTGAAGGGATGCAACCTGGTGGACAATTAACAACTACTACAGAAGTTGAAAATTTTCCCGGATATCCTGAAGGGGTGACAGGACCTGCACTTATGAATGATTTACGTCGTCAAGCAGAACGATTTGGCGCTGATATAAAGCCGGGTGCTGTAACTCATGTTGATTTCTCAAAACGTCCATTTGAAGTAACAGTAAATGGCAGCGATAAATATAATGCACATACAATTATTATTGCGACAGGAGCTACAGCTAAGTACTTAGGCCTACCCGATGAACAAAAATATATGGGACTTGGTGTTTCAGCTTGTGCAACATGCGATGGATTTTTCTATCGTGGACGTACTGTTGCAGTTGTGGGAGGTGGAGATTCGGCTTGTGAAGAAGCATTATATCTGAGTACTCTCGCAAAGAAAGTATATTTGGTCGTTAGAAAACCGATATTACGTGCGTCGAAAGTAATGCAAGAGAGAGTCTTAAATAAAGAAAATATAGAAGTTCTTTTCAATTGTAACACATTGGGCTTATTTGGCGAAGAATTTGTAGAAGGGGCAAAGCTTGTTGAAAATATGGGTGCCGAGAATGAACGAATTTTCGACATAACAATAGATGGTTTCTTTTTGGGAATTGGTCATAATCCCAATACACATGTATTTGCTCAGGATATAGAATTAGATAAAGAGGGATATATTGTACTAAAGAACAATACGTCAGCTACTAACATAGAAGGGGTATTTGCCGCTGGAGATGTTGCCGACCCACGCTATCGCCAAGCTATATCAGCTGCAGGTATGGGCTGTCGTGCAGCGCTTGATGCTGAATCATATATTATCGCCAATAATCTCTAAAATAGAATTCCACAATTGTATGTTGTCAAACGAATTGATAATGCTAAGGGCCTTAGAACCGGAAGACCTTGATATTTTATATGTTTGGGAGAATGACACTACAATGTGGGAGTTTGGGAATAATATTGCTCCATTTTCTCATAAGTTGCTTTCTGATTATATTACCAACTACGAAGGCGATATTTATAAGTCAAAGCAACTTAGATTTATAATTATGCCAATTGGAAGTGATACACCTGTCGGGATGGTTGATTTATATGATTTTGACGCAATCAACCGTCGCGCAGGAGTAGGCATAATGATTGATACTGCTCATCAATCAAAAGGATATGCACAATCTGCACTTACATTGCTTAGTAATTACTGCTATCAACGATTGGGAATGCACCAATTATATGCAATAATAGCAACTAAGAACAAGAAAAGTATTTCTGCTTTTGAACGAAGTGGATTTTATACATGTGGTAAACTCCGTTCTTGGATTAGATATGGAGAAAAGTATAAGGATGCATTAATAATGCAGCGCCTTCTTGCTAATGCCGAGAAAACTTAAATGCTTGCAAAACATTGTAGCGCTGTAAGATTTATCGTTTGAAAGAATCTGCAAAAAGCGTTCTATTTATTAATGAACGGCCCAATGTCACTTCATCAGTGTATTCGATTTCATTACCTATCGCTACACCTCGCGCTAATTGTGTGATTTTCACGCCTGTTGAGCCCAATAGTCGATAGATATAATAGTTTGTGGTGTCTCCTTCCATTGTAGCACTTAATGCAAGAATCACCTCTTCAATTTCATCGCTCTTTACTCTTGATATGAGTGACGAAATTTCTAATTGATCCGGTCCAATACCATCCATCGGAGAGATAAGCCCATTCAAGACGTGATAAAGACCGCGATATTGCCCGGTGCGTTCGAATATCATCACGTCATTGATGTTTTCCACAACACACACAACTTTAGAGTCACGCGCAGGAGACGCACATATTTGACAAACTTCTGTCTCAGAGATATTATGACAAACTGAGCAATATTTTATTTCTTTACGCAGTTTAATTATTGATTCTCCAAGTTTAAGACTCATTGCTTCGTCCTGCCGTAACAAGTGAAGTGCCAAACGTAATGCAGTCTTGCGCCCTACTCCGGGGAGTCGCGACAATTCGGTGACAGCATTTTCCAGCAATGACGATGATAGTTGCAAATCCATTATTACTAAATTTTGAAGCAACGATGATATTTTTTTTGTAAAGTTACAAATTATCACGAATAATTAGATAATGTTGGGTATATTTTTCAATTTATAAATTGTCATTTGGAGATTGTTTATTACCTTTGCATTTGTATTAGAAAATACAGCAGAAAATGGATATTATAAGAACAGTTAATAATATAACAAAAATTTGTAATATTGCTCGTCAAGAAGGTCGAACTATCGGGTTAGTCCCAACAATGGGTGCACTTCATGCCGGTCATGTATCTCTAATTGAACGAGCACGCAAAGAAAATGACATTGTTGTTGTAAGCGTGTTTGTTAATCCTACACAATTTAATAATCCCGAAGATCTTCGCACATATCCACGTACAGAGGAAGCTGATTGTGAAAAATTAGAATCGGTCGGAGTGGATTATGCATTTATTCCTACAGTTGAGGAGATATATCCCGAAGAAGATACAAGGGTATTTGATTTAGGACCAGTGGCAGATGTTATGGAAGGAGCAATGCGACCGGGACATTTTAATGGTGTTGCACAAATTGTCAGTCGGTTATTTGCAATGACAAATCCAACTCGTGCATATTTTGGCGAAAAGGACTTTCAGCAAATCGCTGTTATACGTCGCATGGCAGAAATTGAAGGGTTTAATGACCTTGAGATTATTGACTGCCCTATCAAACGTGAGGATGATGGTCTTGCAATGAGTTCGAGAAATGTTAGATTAACTGCTCATCAGCGAGAAGTCGCTCCAAATATTCACAAAATATTAGTATCGAGTGTTGATTTTTCTTCAACTAAAACCGTAAACGAAACAATTAAATATGTAGTTGATAAAATCAATTCATTTGAAGAGATGGAAGTCGAATATTACCAAATTGTTAATCCCATAACGATGCAACCTATTGATAACTGGGAAGATGTACCTAATGGGATTGCAGTTGGGTGTATTACGGTGTATTTAGGAAATGTTCGTCTAATTGACAATATTAAATATATATTATACTAATGGTACAGGTTCAACTTGTTAAATCAAAAATTCATCGAGTTACTGTTACGGAAGCTCGCCTCGATTATATCGGTAGTATCACTATCGATGAAGACCTCATGGAAGCCGCTAATATATTTGAAGGAGAGCGAGTATATATTGTAAATAATAACAATGGAGAGCGTTTTGATACGTATACAATAAAAGGAGAACGAGGCTCCGGTGTTATCTGTTTGAATGGTGCAGCAGCACGCAAAGTACAACCCGGCGATATTGTAATTATAATGGCTTATGCTATTGTCCCAATAGATGAAGCAAAAGATTTCAAGCCAAAGGTAATTTTTCCCGACACTGCAACTAATAAATTAATTAAGTAATATATATAATATCAATATATGTTTGAAAATCTAAGCGAGAAACTTGAACGTAGTTTTAAGATACTTAAAGGTCAAGGTAAAATCACGGAAATCAACATCGCGGAAACAACAAAAGATGTGCGCCGTGCACTTCTTGATGCCGATGTCAACTATAAAGTAGCCAAAACCTTTACGGATTCAGTTAAAGCGAAGGCAATCGGTCAGAATGTAATTAATGCCATCAAACCACAAGAATTGATGGTAAAAATTGTTCATGATGAATTGGTTGCTCTTATGGGTGGGGAAACTGCCCAAATCAATTTATCCGGGAATCCGACCGTAATATTAATGTCGGGTCTTCAAGGTTCTGGTAAAACAACTTTTTCAGGAAAACTCGCTCGAAAACTTAAGAGTGAAAAAGGGAAACGACCATTGTTGGTTGCTTGTGACGTATATCGCCCGGCGGCAATTGACCAGTTGAAAATTCTTGCAGAACAAATCAATGTTCCGGTCTACACTGAAGCAGGAAACAAAAACCCTGTTCAAATTGCAGAAAATGCTATAAAACATGCCAAACTTAATCATTTGGATTTGGTTATTGTCGACACGGCTGGACGATTGGCTGTAGATGAACAAATGATGGAGGAAATTGAGGCGATTAAGAAAGCGATTAAGCCTCAGGAAACTCTTTTCGTTGTAGACTCAATGACAGGCCAGGATGCCGTTAATACTGCAAAAGAATTCAATGATCGCTTGGATTTTGATGGCGTTGTTTTGACCAAACTCGATGGAGATACTCGCGGTGGAGCTGCTCTTTCAATTCGTTCGGTAGTAACTAAACCAATCAAATTTGTGGGTACCGGGGAGAAACTCGATGCTGTTGATTTATTCCATCCGGCACGTATGGCCGACCGTATTCTTGGTATGGGCGACATCGTATCGTTGGTTGAAAAAGCACAACAACAATTTGATGAAAAACAGGCACTTGAACTTCAACGCAAGATTGCTAAGAATCAATTTAATTTCAACGATTTCCTTGCCCAAATTCAGCAAATTAAGAAGATGGGTAATTTGAAAGATTTAGCCTCAATGATTCCTGGTGTTGGCAAACAAATTAAGGACATGGATATTGATGATAATGCGTTTAAGGGAGTTGAAGCGATTATAGGTTCAATGACTGCTGCTGAACGTCAAACCCCTTCAATCATTAATGGTAGCCGAAGAAAGCGTATTGCTAAAGGCTCAGGAACTTCTCTCCAAGAGGTGAATAGATTGCTGACACAATTTGAGCAAACACAGAAAATGATGAAGGCGGCTACTTCAAAAAATCCTCTTAAAGCGATGAATGCTATGCGCCAGATGCGTCGTGGCAGATAATATAATTATAAAAAAGATTAAAAGCTAAATACAATTGTTTTATGCAACTCATAGACGGCAAAAAAATTTCACAGCAACTCAAAGAAGAGATTGCCACTCAAGTAGAAAACATTATTGCCGCAGGACGTCGTCGGCCACATCTTGCTGCTGTACTCGTCGGGCATGACGGTGGGTCAGAAACCTACGTAGCAAATAAAGTTAAGGCTTGTGAAGCTTGTGGATTTAAATCTACACTTATACGTCGAGAGGATGATGTGACTGAAGATGAGTTGCTTGAAATAGTTCAGTCATTAAATAATGATTCGGAAGTTGATGGATTTATTGTACAGTTGCCACTACCTAAACATATTTCAGAACAAAAAATAATTGAAGCAATTGACTACCGAAAGGATGTTGACGGATTCCATCCAATCAATGTAGGTCGTCAGTCAATAGGTCTACCCTGCTTTCATTCAGCCACGCCGGCCGGCATTATTGAACTCCTTGCGCGTTATGATATTCCCACAAAAGGGAAAAATTGTGTTGTACTTGGACGTAGTAATATTGTAGGAAAGCCTATTGCTACATTAATGATGCAGAAAGGATATCCGGGAAATGCAACAGTTACAGTTTGTCATTCGGCGACTCCAAATATAAAAGAAATCTGTAGGGAGGCTGATATTATTATAGCTGCATTAGGTCAACCCGGTTTTGTTACAGAAGATATGGTTAAAGAAGGAGCCACAATCATCGATGTAGGTACAACTCGAGTGCCTGACTCAACAAGAAAAAATGGTTTTCGTTTGTGCGGTGATGTTGATTTTGATAATGTTGCTCCAAAATGCTCATTTATTACTCCAGTCCCCGGCGGCGTTGGGCCGATGACTATTGCATCACTGATGAAAAATACCCTTCTTGCTGCTGACGGTAAATTATTCAATGAATAAGGAATAAGTTTAGACCCATTTAAGAGTATGCCTCTCCCAATTTTTGCCGGGTTCACAAAAACACTGATTGGATTACTCACTCAATCAGAGGTAGTATTATTGTTTGCCGGAGATGCAATGCAGCATAAAGCACAATTAGATGCGGCGGACAATGGGGACGGCACATATAGTTATATTGAATGTTTTGAGCCGGTCAAGGAATTGATTCAAGATGCGGATTTTGCCACCGTTAATTTAGAGACTCCATTAGGAGGTCGTCCATATCGAGGCTACCCATGTTTTAGTGCTCCAGATAGTTATGCTGAAGCTCTTGTTGAAACTGGTTTTGATTTAATATTAACTGCCAATAACCACACATTAGATGTTCGAGATCGAGGAGTTAAAAGAACAATAGCTACACTTGATTCTTTAGCAATACCTCATATCGGTTCATATACAAGCGCAAGTGAGCGAGAGAATAAATTGCCCTTTATAATAAATATTAAAGGATATCGAGTTGGCTTCTTGAACTACACATATGGCACAAATGGAATTGGGATACAAGGTGATGTTGTCGTTGATTATATCGACAAGGAGCTAATAGCAAGAGATATATCATTAAGTCGCAAGGCCGGAGCCGAAATTCTATGTGTAGCAATGCACTGGGGCGATGAATATCAATTATTACCAAACAAATATCAAAAAACTCTCGCAAAATGGTTGTGTGACCAAGGTGTTGATATTATATTTGGAGGTCATCCACATGTAGTACAACCGATGGAGCTAATTGATAACAAAATTACAGGCCGAAAAACAGCATTGTTTTATTCCCTCGGAAATTTTATCTCTAACATGAAAACAAGAGATACCCGAGGTGGAGCGATATCCCGAGTTGTATTGAAAAGAGATTCAATCGGAAGAGCCTATGTTGATGATTTAAGTTATGAATTAGTATTTACTGTACCCCCAATTAAAAATGGAGATACATTTAGATTATACCCTGTAGATGATGCAATATTTGATGGTTCATCAAATTGTGATAATAAATCAGAATTTATCTTGCCGAAGCATATAATTGAGAAGCGAAATGCTTTTGTTTCATCCGCTACTAATATTTTTAATCAACATAATAAAAATGTATCAAGCGACAAAGTGAAAAATAGCAAATAAATACTTTATGTAGAGCAGTAAATTAATAAAAGTAAAGAATCCAAATAGAAACGCAACGTTTTTCGTTAATATTTAAATATAATATTA
>CAYWXG010000011.1:0-52175 GCA_964462445.1 uncultured Barnesiella sp.
GCCTACCGGCCTTCGGAAAGTAGATAGGGTTGGTAGTTTTGTGAGGGCGCGGAGGGGCTCACTCCATGGGCTGGCTCGGTATGGAGCAAGCCTATGGAATTGTTATGTTTATAATACTATTGGAAATGATTGATGTCGAATTTAGTGTATTAGAATTGAATTTTTGGTTATTTTTTTGGTGGTTTAAGTTGTTTGACTTTCGTTAATTTTTTGTAATTTTGTAGTGCAATTCACAAAGAGTTGCTCTATAATGGTACATATTTCTAAGGTTATTTCATTTTTTAATCCTACATTGTTGAATTGGGGTCATCTTGAAAATTGGAAAAGCACTGCATCAATTGAGCCCTATAGTTTTTTTAGTCGAATAGTAGGTTGTCGCGTTTGATTATTGCGATGCTTTTGACTATTAGTTAATCCCTTTATTAATTTTTTCTTTATTTATTATGAACAATCTTCGATTGCTCACAGGGCTTTTTATGATAGCACTGTTTGGGCGAGGAGGTGGTGCATATGGTCAAACGGTGACTACTCTTGAGGAGGTATTTGAAGTTGCTGAAAGTAATAGTGCACAACTCCGTCCGTTATTTACTGCAGAAAGTGAGGCTGAGCGAGAAATAAGTGTAGCACAGTCGGGGTTATTACCCGATATCAACGCTTCGTTATCGTTGAGCTATATAGGAAATGGTTTTACGACGAATCGCGATTTTAGCGATTATCAAAAGGCGTCGATTCCTCATTTTGGGAATGGGTTTTCAGTAGAGGTCACTCAGCCGATTTATACCGGAGGTGCGGTGACAAGTGCGATAGAACTTGCTCAAATGAAGTTAACGGCATCACGATTTGCAACAGATTTGAAGCGTGATAACATTAAGATGCAGTTAGCCGGGTTCTATCTTGATATCTACAAGTACGATAATTTGCGAAGAGTTGTAGAGGGAAATATTTCTTCGGCTCTCGAGGTGCTAAAGGATATGCAGGCACGCTATGAACAAGGCACAGCTTTACAAAATGATATAACGCGCTATGAATTGTTGGTGTCAAATCTTGAGTTACAACTATTGAAAATCGATAATACGATAGAAATTCTAAATAAAAATCTGATTACTATTGCCGGATTTGAAGATGGGCGGGTTATTGTCCCTGATAGTACTCTGCTTGAGCGTTCGCTACCGCGTAATGATGTTGAATGGTGGCAGGTGGAAGCAGAAAATAATGCGCCGTCATTAAGTCTTGCGAAATCGGGAGTTGATATAAGTCGCAAGTCAGAGTCGATAGTAAAGTCGGATCGATTGCCTAAGGTTGGCATTAAGGCCGGATGGAGTATTGATGGTCCGATATTGGTTGAAGTACCGCCAATAAATAGAAATTTGAGTTATTGGTATGTGGGAGTCGGAGTAAGTTATAATATATCATCTCTCTATAAGAACAATCGGTCATTATCGAAAGCTCGTGTAGCGACACTTAAAGCCAAGGAAGAGTTGGAGTCCACTCGTGAGAATGTTCAACTTGCAGTAAATGCAGATTATATTCGATATCTTGAGGCTTACGAGGAGCTTAAAACGCAAAATAAGAGTGTAGAGTTGGCGGAACGTAATTATAAAACGATATTGACTCGATATTCGGCCGATATGGCTTTAATCACGGATATGCTTGATGCAGTTAATGCACGGCTTCAAGCAGAGCAAGAACTTGTCAATGCTCGTATAAATATCATTTACTATTATTATAAACTATTGTTTACAACCGGAAAAATATGAAACATCGAAGCAAAAAAATACTTTCGTATATCATTACAGTTATAGTGATATTGGTATCAGTAATATGGGTAGGTAGCCGTTTTATTCATTTGGGAAATGTTGAGTTTACGGATAATGCCCAAGTACGTCGGCATATAGTCCCAGTCAATTGTCGTGTGCAGGGATATATTAAGGAGATACGATTTGAAGAGTATCAGCATGTGAAGAAGGGGGATACATTGGTAGTGATTGATGATTCTGATATGCGTTTAGGTGTAGCCAGAGCTCGAGCCGACTATCAGAATGCACTTGCCGGCAAGAATGTAGCCGATTATGCTGTTAAATCAGCATCGGCCAATGTGGCAGTTAGTGAAGCGTCGATTGCCGAAGCAAAGGCACTGATGGAGATGGCCGCATCGGATATGTCACGCTATGAGAAACTTCTGGAAAGTGAGGCCGTAACGCGTCAGCAATATGATGCAGCAAAAACGGATTATGAAGCGAAGAAAGCTCGCTATGAAATGTTGTCGCGTCAACGTAGTGCCACGTCGGCGGTGGTAGATGTCAATCGACAGCAGATATCGCAGTCGGAAGCCGGCATTGAGCTTGCCAAAGCGTTGCTGGAAACAGCAGAGCTCAACTTGAGTTATACGGTTATCGTTGCTCCTTGTGATGGTTTTACTTCACGCAAGGAGATTCAGGTGGGGCAGTTGGTGCAACCCGGTCAGACGTTGTTTGATGTAGTCGATGATGCTGAAGTGTGGGTTGCGGCAAATTATAAAGAGACACAACTCAAAAATATCGTTCCGGGTAGCTATGTCGAGATAGAGGTTGATGCCATTCCCGATGTGGTTTTTACAGGAAAGGTTCAATCGATATCTACGGCAACCGGAGCAGCTCTATCATTGTTGCCACAGGATAATTCGGCAGGAAACTTTGTAAAGGTGCGTCAACGAGTCCCAATCAGAATAGAATTTGATAGCATTAATAATGCAGATTGCATGTCGAAATTGCGAGCAGGAATGAATGTGGAATGTCGCGTAAAATATTGATATGTCGAATCACCACGTACTAAAAGGACAATTTGATATTCCGGATGTCCCTAATTTTGTTCCGCGTAGATTAAAGCCCTACCTGTTCATTTTCTTTGTTCTAATAATACAGTTTGCCGGAGGAGTTTATCTTGCGGCAACCTCAGAAATGGTAGGTAGCAAGGCGTTAATGCGAGAGGATATTTTGATGGCAGGTTATGCTTCATTGGTAGGCATGGCAATTAATTTTGCAGTTATGTTTCGAATGAAGTTCCGATTTTCTACGCGAGTACAACTGCTTACTTCGGTAATAGTATTGATATTTGCAAATTTAATCTGTGCCTATACTGAAAATGTTGTACTGCTTGTGGTGACTTGTTTTATTGCGGGATGGTTTCGGATGCAAGCCACATTTGCATGTAATTCTACGATACAGTTGTGGCTTACACCAGTCAGAGATATGTCGATATTTTTTTGCTATGTCTATATAATTGTGGATGGAGTGATACAACTCAGTGGTATTGCAACTATCTATACGGCATTTTTCTCGCAATGGGAGTATATGCATTGGGTGATGGTTGGGATTCTGTCTGTGATGCTGGTGCTTGTGCTGATATTGGTCAAGCCGGTTCGATGTCCGATGTATCTGCCTCTACTTGGAATTGATTGGATTGGTTCGGTGTTGTGGGCAATCGTTATGCTTTGTTTCACTTTTATTTGCGTCTATGGCAATTATTATGATTGGTGGGATGCAATAGAAATAAGAGGGGCAACGCTTATAGGATTAGCATGCCTGATTCTGAATTTATGGAGAGCATCGTTTTTGAGTCATCCCTATATCAGCTTTCGAGCAATGAAAAATAGGAATGTAGTGCGAGCGTTGTTGATTTATATCGTCTTTTTTACGTTGATGGGCACGGAGCATGTGTTTGAACATAGCTATGCAGCTAATATATTAGGATTTGATGAGACAAATCTGATTGACCTTAATTGGTATGTATTTGCAGGAATAGTAGTGGGAGTAGGTTTTACCTACATTACATTTGCTTTGCGAAAATGGCGATATAAGACTATGACAGTGATAGCGTTTGTGATGGCGATAGCATATTTATCATATTTCTATTTTTATATCGACTATGGAGTGGAGAAAGAGATGTTGTTTTTGCCATTGTTTTTTAGGGGAGTTGCTACTGTGATTATTTCAATTGTCTTTCTAACATCAATATTGCAGAGTGGGCTTTCGTTTCAAGAGTTCCCGAAAGCATTGACAATTAATGGATTTGGCTCGGCGGTGTTAGGTGCAACATTAGGACCGGCTATCATTGGGGAATTATTGCATCATATAATGGCAGAAAATATGTCGTTGCTTGGAGCAAATATAGTTGATTTTAATCCTGAGATTGCACATGCCCCAATTGCGCAACTATATGGTATGGTGCAAGGGCAAGCACTTATAGAGTCGATGAAGGAGATTTATGGTTGGTTGTTACTCGTTGCTATATCTGTGCTTATGTTGATATTAGTCAATTATAATCCGCTACGCCCATTTGCAATATTCCCGAAATGGAGTACGGTTCGAAGGGTTATTAAGCATATAATCAGAAATTCGCAGAAAGAAGCAGAAAGAGAGGGTTGTTAATATTATGCAGGACTGGCAATAATCCTCAGAGCCACATTTAACTCTATTTAAAAAGAAGGAGTCGCAGATATTTTCTGTGGCTCCTTTTTTGCGTAAAGACAGTGATTCTTGCTGACCCCAAATCTTTTGGTTCTCATCACTGTCAAAATAGAAATGGAAGCCTTTCGACTTCCATACTTAGCGGAAAGACAGGGATTCGAACCCTGGGTACCCGTAAGGGTACAACGGTTTTCGAGACCGTCCCGATCGACCACTCCGGCATCTTTCCTTCGGTTGTCGCAAAGTTAAATAGATTTGCTGAGGGGGACAAATTTTTCGGGCTTTTTTTCGTGAAGTTTTTGGGCGGATTATTGAGTGGAATGTTGTAGAATGAACATTGTGAATGGATAAAATGTTGTATATTTTGAATGTAAGGGGAATCAAAATTTCCACAAAATCAATATTTAATTGTTATGAGACATTTTTTTAAAACTATGGGCAAGAGTTTATTGGCAGTTGCAGCATTTACCGGTGCTTGTTTTCAGCAGGGCGATGCGTGTACGCGCATTATTTATCAGGGAAGTGATAGTCTTATCATTGTGGGGCGTTCGCTTGATTGGAGAACACCAATTCCGACTAATATCTATGTGTATCCTCGTGGCATGCACAAACTTGGTTCAGATAAGCCGGGAGCGGTGACATGGACCTCGAAATATGGTGCAGTTTATGCCGTTGGTTATGATGGCGGAGTCACTGAAGGCATGAATGAGAAAGGGCTGTCGGTCAATGGGCTGTTTTGTAAAGGTACGGTATACGACAATGATAGTACTGCCAATCGTCCGCCAATGTCGTTGGCAATGTTTCCGGCATGGTTGCTCGATATGAATGCAACAACAGCAGAGGTGATAGAGATGGTGAGCCGTCATGATTTTTCACTGTCGGGAGCTACGTTTGATTCCGGCACCGTGTCGGCATTGCATTGGGGCGTTACTGATGCGTCGGGACATAGTGCGGTGATAGAATTTGACCATGGCGATATCAAAATTTATGAGGGTACTACCGATATGCATGCGATGACCAACGACCCCACGTGGCCTCAGATGCAGGGGATAGTGGCTTATTGGGAGAAGATAGGGGGACATAATGCGCTGCCCGGCACAGTGTCGAGCCCCGACCGTTGTGTACGTGCAAATTATTTTGTTACGCATGTTGAACGAACCGGAGATGCCGACCTTGGGGCAGCGATAACACGGACAGTTTTGTTTAATTGCTGTGTGCCCTATACATATACCGTAGAAGGAGAGCCGAATGTGTCGTCGACGCAGTGGCGCACGCTGTCCAATTTGCGTGATTTGCGCTATTATTTTGATTTGGTAGTAGCTAACGGAATATATTATGTTGATTTGTCGAAGTGCGACTTGAGCGAGGGGGCTTCGGTGATGAAAATTGTTACAGCAGAAATGCTCAATGCGTGTGGCGATCAGACTACGATGCTCCAGCCTGTTGCGCCATTCACCCCGATGTATTGAAATAAATAAAAGAGGTTGGCACGAAAAAAATATTGTGCCAACCTCTTTCAAAATTGAGATTAGGATTAAAGAATTATTTTCTTTGTTGCATGAGCAGTCTTGGCGATGTATACACCGTTAATAACGTTCTTAAGGTTCAACTTGTCGTACCCTTTAAGAATTAGTTGTCCGTTGATATTGTAGAGGTAAATCTCACCGTTGGCGATGATTTCATTTCCAATAACAGAGATGTTGTTGTTGCTGTCGGAAATAATGTTTTCAACTCCTGATTCCAACTCATTGACACCTGTTGAGTCGATTACGAAATAGTAGTCGCGGGGTTCGGTAACATTGTAGTCGGGGAGTTGTTGCCCGTTGTTGCCATTATTGAAAATCAGGTTATAGCTACCCTCGGTTGAGATGTTGAAAGTGAATACTTTGTAGGTATTGCCATTGATTTCTTGTTGACCTACCGGGTATTGTCCGGGCCATGCACCAAATAGTTCTGAAGTGCCCCAAGCGTAGAGAGCGAGGACTTCGTAACCGGTGTTGTCGATTACGTAGATGTAATGCTCGGAATCGGGTATTTCCGGGAGGCTTCCGGCGATAGAGAAGTTGTCGATAGCAATAGCCATAGCTGCATTGGCAGCATCGCCTGACGCAACAGAAATGTTCCAAGCGAGATATAAGTCGCATCCAGGTTGTAGAGTTGCGGGAAGGATGTCGCTAACAGTAACAGTTTCTCCGGGGACAACATCATATCCGGCAGTTTCGGTATCGGGGGCGAAGTAGGTGTAGAAGTTCTCGCCGGCTGATGTGAAATTTCGACCGTCGATAGAGTAGTAAAGTTGAACTGCAAATCCGGCAGCGTTGCTACCTTTACGATATTTTTCAATGTCGTAGCTTACTACGAGGTCCTCAATGTTGGTAGCACCATCATTGTAGAGGTGGGCATAAAGATTGACACAGCGAGTGCCGTTATCAACACCTGTAGAAATACCACCGAGAGCACGGTCGGTATCATCTGTGGCACCGAAGTTCCATAATCCGTTTGTAGCGTTGCTCGGCAAGTTTACGCCTCCAGAGTAGGCAGTGTTGGTAAGCGCTAATGGGAAAGTGCCGACGGTGCGAGGTGCACTTGTTTGGCGGTCTATACGCCAAGCATCCGGTAGGGTGGCAGTAGCCTCACTTCCTATAGAGTTGAAGTTCTCTTCAGCAGATAGGTTGTCCTCGTTAAGCTTGATTGAGGGATAAACGATAACTTCAGTTTTAGCTTCGGTAACAGTAATATTGGCCGACGATGTGAACGTATCGTTTGTAGCGGTGAGAGTGAATTGACCGAGAGATTTATCAGATGTGAATACGTTGTTGCTATCGAAGCTACCTCCACCTGAGAGGGTGTATACGACAGGATTCTCGCTTTCGATAGGCATACCGAATTGGTCGTAGATGATGTTAGAATAGCGAATTATGCCTGCGTTGTGGTCAACGATGTTTGTGAAATTAGACATTGTTGAGCTTGCGTAGTTACGCATTTGTAGAGCTTCATCTGCAGTGACAGTAGCTGTAGTGTGAGAGATTGTGTTGGCATCTTCACCGAATATGAGCGAGTACTCCATGCAAGCAGCAAGGTAGGTAGCTTTAGGAGTCGGGTGTCGGTCATCGCTATATAGGGTCATAGTAGCATCAGCACCTTCAGCGTTGTAGATGGCTTGGTAGGCCATTGCGACTGGGCAAATAACGACACCTAAGTCGCGAGCTACGTCAAGGTAATTGTTGTTGAATTTGCTGTTGAAATCAGTGAAGTTTTCCCAATCACCGCTATAAGCCCAGTTCATGGGGAGAATGATTATTGCATTGGGGTTGGGACAATATTCGCGAATATAGTCAATCCATTCTTTGACATTAGTGCGGAATGTTTCGATATTGGTGCGAGGTAAAGCACTTTGTTCTTGTAGAATAATGTGGCTCCATGCTTCGTTGCGAATAAGCATTTTAGCGGTTGGCGTTCCATCTTCACCCAGTCCGTCACCTTCGTTGAAGTGGGTGGAAAGTGGTTTCCCGAGCATAGTGTGCTTGGTCCAAACGGCATCTTTACCCATTGCAGCGGCAATCTCATTGAACATTGCCGCTTGGTCGTTGTAGTGGATAAGCGAGTTGTTGAGAGAAAGGATTTTAACTTTTTCGGGAAGTGAAGGCACAAGAATCACATTTTGAGGTTGCAGTGTCATAGAGACGGGGTATGAGCCCACTTCTTCCATTGAGTATTCGCCGGTAGCGATATTGAAAGTGACATCATAAGTGCCGGCAGCAGTCGACATTTTTCCGGTGCTACCTTTTTCGAGAGAACCTGAGGTGGCATTAGCTGTTGCGTCGACATTACCGGGAGCTCCCCAAACGCCACTCATGCCGAGACGCTGATATAGACGCCATTGGCAATTGCCCGAAGTGCCGGCCGACATTGTGACACGTCCTTTGAACACATTTTCAGTTTCAGTTACAGAGAGTTGCCCGGAGGTGCTCATATAGTTCCACTCGTTGTTGTCACCAATAATATAAACGGCAGAAAGGTCGGAAGCATCATCATTGCTTTCAAGAAGAAGAGTTGCAGTGCCGTTGACGATAGAGAGGACGATACGAGAGCAAGCATATGTGTTGCTGCCACAAGATATGTTTGAGTCAGTGCCGGAAACGAGAGTGTATGGAGTGTCCATTAACAAAGTAGAGCCGTTAGAGCCGTAGTTGCACGCTGACGACCAATTAGCGTCGGCAATTTTCAGAGTACCGGAAATGGTTTTGTCGTAAAGTACATAGGTGTTGTCCCCTTCATTAGAAAATTCCCAATCGGCAGAAGCGCCCCAGCTGTTAACTTCGCCTCGGAGGTATATGCCTGATGAAACGAAAGGAGGACGAGAGGGATCAACCCAACCGGTATAGGATGAAGGATCGGCAATTTCAGTAATAGCATCGGATGTAGCGCAGAGATAATAGTCGCGTCCACCGGTGAAAGCAAATTCAGGGAGCGATTTACCGGCGCCGTTGTTGGTGATTTGCAAAGAGTAGTTGCCTGCGCCTGCGTATTCAAACACTTTGTAGGTGACACCGTTGACTACAGTAGAAGAGGAGGCAGTTGAGCCCGGGAAAGTGCCAAATAGCTCGTTGTCGCCGGTGGCATAAAGAGTCAGCGCGTTCCAGCCGGTTACGTCCTCAACGTATATGTAGTTGGAGTCGTCATTTTTATATTCGACGTTGATATTAATGTTGTCGATAGCAAGTCCCATCGCTTTGTTGGGAGAAGCTCCCGAAGCAACCGAAATGTTCCAAGCAAGGTAGATGTCGGTATTAGGTTCTACATTTTGCATGAAAGATTTGTCGGCAATGCTGACAGTTTCGATAGGAACGATTTCCGCACCGAGAGTCTCGTTGTCGGGAGAGAACAGTGTGTAGAAATTTTCTCCTGCGTTAACCCAGTTTTCGCCATCGGTAGAGTAGAAAAGCTGAACGGCAAAACCGGCAGCATTGTCCCCCTTACGATATTTTTCGATGTCGTAATCGAGGGTGAATTTAGAGATACTTTTGTCGGCTGAGTTGTGGAGAAGCGTGATAAGGTTTACGCAACGAGTGCCGTTAGCGACGGTAGTAGATAATCCGCCGATAGCGCGGTCAGAAGGATTGTCGGAAGCGCCGAAGTTCCAAGTTCCGTTTTTTGCATTGCTGGCGAGACTTGTACCCCCTTCATACATTAGTTCGGATGTTGCGTTGGAAAATGCTCCGACGGTGCGAGGAGCAGAGAGTTGGCGTTCGATGTACCAGCCGTCGGGAAGAGTGAGCGTCCCGGCTGAGGTGGAAGCATCGTACATCGTGTTGAAGTTCTGAGTAACGTTGTTGGCCTCAGAGCTAACACTAATTGCGTTTTGAGCTGAACCTAAGAATGTGAGGCCCAGGCAGCTTGCTACGGTGATGAGTCGAGAAATGTAGTTTTTTAACATGGATTTTAGATTTTTGTAAGTAAGATATTTTTCACGAAACAAAATTCTAAAATAATTTTTATATATAATAATGTATCAAACATCAATCTAAACCGTGATTTTTGTTAAAGTGGTGATTATTATAATTATACGTTGGATTTGCGGTTAAAAAATCTAAGTGGATATAAAGACTTTGTGATTGAATGAGATGCAATTAAGGACGTGTGTTTAGTATCTTTTGAAAATGTGGTTGCAATTGTTGCATTTGAAGCGGTGCACATTGTAGCCTACGAAAAATTGGATTGCAAATCCCAGAGCGCCAACCAAACAAAAGTATTCCCAAAATCGAGGAAGAGGAATAAACAGACCGATTGCTAATAATATAGGAGCAAGTATTAGGAACCAAATTGAACCAAATCGGTGGCGGATAATTGTTTCCGCCACATCATTGTTGCCACATTCCGGACACCAAGGCAACGTTTCGTTTTCTTTGTTTTGTGTGCGGTAGTTTTGAAGTAGGTTGTTTGCCTTGTCAAAGTTGTCGTCGCTGACAATAATGCGATAGTTGGCGGCATCGGGTGTTGAGGAGAAAAATGTGTTGTTGTCCTCAAGGATTTGAGCATCAATTTCGGATTCAATGAGGATAGCTTTAATTTGCTCCGCTTCGATGATGTTTGGGGTGGAGATGAGAGTTTTCATATGGGTTATCGTAGGGATAGGATTGATATACCTATTGCAAATATAGCGAAAATTATGAGAATGCGACAGTGGGTTTAAACGATTTTGAGAAGGAGTTGGAAAATTTTGTAAATTTGTGGAATAAACAGGAAAAATTATGGCTAAGAATAGTAAAGAGGCATATAAGGAGGCAAATATAGAGTTTCTGCGCGATATGGCGGAGCAACCCGGGGTGAAGGAATTGAGCAACGGAATCCTTTACAAAGTGTTGTCGAGTGGCACGGGAAAATCGCCCAATGCAGGCAGTGTGGTATCGGTACTTTATAAGGGTTCGCTGATTAATGGGAAGGTGTTTGACGACAACACGCGCGGCAAGGTGGCAGATGCCTTTCGCTTGCGCGAGTTGATAGTGGGGTGGCAGATAGCATTGAAAAATATGCGAGAAGGGGATAAATGGGTTGTATATATACCTTCTGCTTATGGGTATGGACCACGTGGGGTTCATGGAATTCCGGGAAATTCTACATTGATATTTGAAATCAAATTGGTCAAAGTGAATTAATTGGGGGATTTTGCTATTTTTGGGGTTTTGATAAAATAATAGGGAACAATTCAGTAGCGATATTATATATTGTATCTTTTCCATATAAGGAAATAGCACGTTTTGCTATAAAAATTTTTGTATATTTGCGATTGAATTCGGTCGGGCTACAGAGGTAGCTAACCGGAACTGTATTTTTTTGAAATAGGTGTTATTGAAATTTTATCTTTCATTATCGAACTTGGCGGTTTGAATTGTAGCAAAGATAAGATTAGCAATAGCACCTGCACTGATTGCTTATACCCTGCCGTGAAAGGTGGCAATATAGCAATAATGGTGTGGGGCTATTGTTTTATCTGCTACAAAGGTACGCCAAGACCTGATAATGAGATAGAACAATATACAATCCTCACACCTTTTTACGTCTAATCGTAATCGCTTCATTGGAGGATGCGAAGCTTCGAAAGGTCAAGATATAATTTGTAATTGCGGAAAAATCTTGTTAATAAAAAACTCCGGTTATTATATCCTTTTGTCTTTCCTAATTTAATGAAGTCGCAATTTTATGGCCAGTCAGAATTTGTTTAAGGAATTAGAGAAACTTTTTCGCATGGAAAGCACCTATTGCACAGAAGATGGTGTACTTCTAAAGAATGCAATTGTAGAGGCGGCTCTTGCGCTCCGTCCGGAGTTAATTACAAAGTTGCTTACGCACGATGGGTTAAAACGCAATTTATTTACGGAGGTTGAAGGTGTTTTGGTATTTGATAAGGTCAAGTTTCAAAAGTTTGTAATGAACAAACGATTCTTGCCAGATAGTTATACATCATTCAAAAACAAAGTAGGATTGACCAATGAAGACGGAGATTTCCTTTCAGAGAGTCGCGAGGTTGTTCTTTCGTGGCCATACAAAGATTGTGTGCTCGAAGGTGGACAGACAAAGGAGGATGCAAAACGCAACGAAGTGTTTTGGAATGAGATTCTAGCTCCAGACGAAATCAACCGCTTGACGGAACCAAAGGTGCTGACCAATTTCAAACGCTATGACGCAGATGGCGAGCACGAGGTGGAAAGCATTTCAATGGATGATAACCTCATCATCAAAGGTAATAACTTGCTTGCATTGCATTCTATAAAAAAGAAGTATGCAGGTAAGGTGAAGTTGATTTATATTGATCCTCCATACAATACTGGTAGCGATAGCTTTGGATATAATGACAACTTCAACCACTCAACTTGGCTGACATTTATGCAGAATCGTTTGGAGGTCGCTAAAAAGTTGTTAAGTGATGATGGCGTTATATGCGTGCAATGCGATGATAATGAACAGGCATGTCTCAAGAATATAATGGATTCTATTCTAGGCCAAGACAACTTTATATCTACCGTAGTCGTAAAGTCATCAACCCCTAGTGGACTTAAGACCACTCATAAAGATAAAACCATAATTAAAACCAAAGACTACCTGCATGTTTATAAAAAAGTGTCAATAAAAATATATCCTCAATATATTGCGAGAAATATATGGGATAGCCATTTCTCGAATTACTTAGATATAGACGAAATGAAAGTCTATAGTCTGGTAGATGTATTAATAAAATCTAACATATTGCCTAGAGGAAGCAAGATAAAAGATATTGATATTAACAATCCTTTATTTAAAGAATTCTATAAAAAGAACAAGAACTTTATTTTCCAGACTCAACCTGTAATGCCTGATGAGCATAAAAAGAAATCTCTTGAGATGAAGGATATTGTTTATAAATATGAGACAGAAGAAGGCTATAACTACGCTATGAATGGTAGGCGTTTTTCCTTTGTTTCAGATTCTATCAATTTATTAGAAAACGGTGAAGAGGACTTAGGTTTATTGTTGTGTGATTTTTGGTATGATATAGATTTTCAAAACACACAAAATGAAGGAGGAATTTCATTCCCTGCAGGTAAAAAACCTGAGAAATTATTGCAAAGATTAATGAAACTTTTCACAATGCCTGGTGATATTGTTTTAGACTATCATTTAGGTAGTGGAACAACCGCAGCTGTTGCACATAAAATTGGAAGAAAATACATAGGAATAGAACAATTAGATTATGGACAAAATGACAGTGTAGTTCGATTGAAAAACGTTATCAATGGAGAACAATCTGGAATTTCAAAATCTGTAAATTGGCGGGGCGGAGGTTCTTTTGTTTATTGCGAACTTGCAAAAGCCAATCAGCAATTTGCTGATGCCATAGAACAAGCATCATCTACTGAAGAACTTGCTACTATATGGGAACAAATGCAAGAAACCGGATTCCTTAGTTGGAAAGTAAATCCCAAGGAGATTGATGTCAATGCTGATGATTTTACCTCTCTTGCCATTGAAGATCAAAAGCGTTTTCTCATAGAGTGCTTAGATAAGAACTTGCTTTATGTTCCATATTCCGAAATTGATAATGCTGAGTTTGCTATCAGTGAAAGCGATAAGAAGATAAATAACCTATTCTATCAAACGAAGTAGCATTATGAAATATTTACAAGATACGCTTCGTGAAGAATTTGGAAAACGTTCAATTGCTGATATTGAAATGCCAAAATACTTTGCGACTTCGCTTAACCCGATGATGAAACTGCGTCCTTATCAAGAGGAATGCTTTAAGTATTTCATTACCTATTGGCAAAATAATTTCGCTGCGAAAGAACTTAAACCACATCTATTGTTCCACATGGCAACAGGAAGTGGTAAAACACTTATTATGGCTGGTGCTATGCTATATCTTTACGAACAGGGGTATCGCAACTTCCTTTTCTTTGTTGATTCAACGAACATCATAGAAAAGACGAAAGACAATTTCCTAAATACAGCATCGGCAAAATACCTTTTCGGACAGTCTATCAATGTCGGAAACGAGCAAGTAGAAATAAGACTTGTAGATAATTTTCAAGCGGTTGATAACAACTGTATAAATCTTTGTCTGAATACCATTCAAGGATTACATACTTCGTTGAATACGCCTAAAGAGAATGCCGTGACTATCGATGATTTTGCAGACAAAAGAATCGTCCTTATATCCGATGAAGCGCATCACACGAATACAGCTACTAAAAAAGGAAAGAAAACAAATGATGAGACACAACTCCGAATTTTCACCGAATATAACGAGGAAACTACAGAAGATTGGGAGTCGACGGTTATGCGGATATTTCATAGCAATGAAGCCAATGTGTTATTGGAGTTTACAGCAACAGAGGATTTTCAAGATGCGAATATTGCGGATAAGTATGAGAATAAGGTGATTTTCGATTACCCATTGAAGAAATTCCGGGAAGATGGTTACTCAAAAGATATATCAGTTGTTCAGAGTGACCTATCCCCAATAGACCGAGCCATTCAGTGCGTACTGTTAAGCCAATATAAGAGGAAACTGTTTTCGAGCATCCACCAGGATATTAAACCTGTTATGATGCTTAAATCAAATACGGTTACTAATAATAAGAAGTTTTTTGACGAATTCATAAATACCATTAAACGACTGAATGTAGAAGATATTGAGCGTATTGCGTCCAACGCAAAAGGCGATATGCTTGATGTGTTCTCATACATAGCAGAGAGAGGTATTGAATTAGAGAATCTACTTCTGGAGATAAAAGAGGATTTTAAGGAGGAGAATTTATTGCTCGTTGATGGGAATAATATATCTCCCGACAAACAATTGAAATTAAATTCATTGGAATCAAAAGACAATGAATTCCGAGTGGTCTTTGCAGTAAATATGCTTAACGAGGGCTGGGATGTGTTGAACTTGTTCGATATTGTACGTCTTTACGAAACACGCGACTCAGGACATGGTAAAGTGGGTAAAACCACAATGCAAGAAGCGCAGTTAATCGGACGAGGAGCCAGATATATGCCTTTTACGGAACCGACGGGAAAGCTAAAGACAGGGGAAAGAAAATTTGACAATGATACGACCAACCGATTAAGGGCATTGGAAACTTTGCACTATCATAGTGTAAGTAACCCCAAGTATCTGACCGAGCTTAAACAGGCGATGGTTCAGACAGGCATAGTAGCCGAAAAAGTGAAGACTGTAGAACTTAAATTAAAAGACTCCTTCAAGAAGACATCACTTTACAATCAAGGAGTTGTATTTGCGAATGAACTTGAATCATATATGCTCAATGAAGAAATTACATCTTTAGGCGAAGCTATTCTGAACAAAGAATATAAGGTACGTATAAAGAGTGGGGATATGAGTACAAGTTTGGTATTTGAATCCGGGACTTCATCAAACGCGACCTCTATTCCTTATCGAGCATTTAGATTTGGAGACTTGGGTAATCATGTCGTTAGAGCTGCAATTAATCGATTTGATTCCTTTAAGTTTTCTAATCTCAAAGATATCTATCCCAATTTAGAGTCTATAAAAGAATTTATTGAAAGTGATTCATATCTGGCAGGACTTGATATACTTATATATGCCAAGCAAGAGATATTGAATAACCTAACCCAGAAAGAAAAACTCTATAGTGCCATAGAGGTGCTAAAACAAATTGAGCCGATGTTGTCGAAAGGAGGCATTGGATATAAGGGTACAAAACAATTTACCCCACGACCAATAAAAGATGTGTTCCGTGAGCGTACACAGAAATTCTCACTTGATGGTTCATCCGATAAGGAACTGGGTAAGTCTATGATGGAAACCGAGAATATGTATCTGCGTATGGACTTGTCTAAAGCCGATTGGCATGCATACGAAGATTGTTTCGGAACATCGGAAGAGAAGCATCTTATCCGATACATAGAGTCTATATATCCAAAACTTGCAGAAAAGTACCACGATATATATTTGCTACGCAATGAAAAGGATTTGAAAATTTATAGTTTCACATCTGAGGATGCCTATCAACCGGATTATGTTCTATTCTTGAAAAAGAAGAATGATGGTGCAAAGACTGACTATATTCAGATATTCATAGAACCAAAGGGGGAGCATTTGCGTAGCACAGATAAATGGAAAGAAGATGCAATGAAACAAATTAGAAAAAACGCTGATATTAGATTTTCAACGGAAAATACTAATTTCAACGTGTGGGGAATGCCATTCTTTACTGAAAATAGAAAGAAAATCTTTGATGCGGAGATGAAACAGTCATTAGAGATTTAATCTCTCCACGACTTTAATTGGGGGATTGGGAGGGGGAGAAGTCTTTTCCGGAGATGATGTTGATAAACATTTTGACACGAGAGAAGTATTCTCTAAATGAATTTTTAAATCGTTGTCCTTTGAATGATGAAGGCTCGGCATTGTAGCCAACGGCGTAGATGTCGTAGTGGTTGGCGAGGTAGATGGCTCGTTGGTTGTGGTATTTTTGAGAAATTATTGTCAATGAGTCGAGTCGGTAGATTTTTTTGCTTTTGCAATTGAATTTAGAGTGCGAGTGCCTTCGTAGTCGAGAATTATGCGGTCGAGAGGAATGCCTCTTAACGCGAGAGAGTCGCGAATTGCAGCCGGTTCATCGCACCCATGCTTCTGAGAGCCGGAGTAGTCACCACCACTTGCAATTATGAAATCTATTTTGCCGGCATAGAAAAGTTCGGTTGCGGCATCAATGCGGTGGTCGAAATTGAAATTATGGTCGCCCGCCGGGGTAATTGGAGAGGTGGCGAGAAGGAGTCCCACGCGGTTGTGAGGGATATCATTGACGTTGTCGAAGGTGCTTCCGGAAGCATTAGCAACAACGAGAAAGTGACAGCTCAAGATTACAAGGAGCAGGATTAGCAGTGAAATTCCGGCAAATAAGATAATACGTTTTTTCATTTATTATTTGTTTATTATTGAGGAGAGTCGGATTGTGTTGTGTCGGAAGAAGTGTTGTTGTTTTGAAAAGCAACTGTATCGAATCCGATGGGACGACGCTTGGCTCGTCGTTCAGTTTGTCGAGCATCGAGGTCGTGGTATTCGCGTCGTACAATGTCATGTGTATAAAAGAAAGAATTGAGTATAGTTTTGATATATTGGTCATTGTCGGGGCAAGCCGGGTGGAGCATGATATCATAACGGCTATGGAATGCTATATGATTGTTTTCATCGGGTTCCGACATTACAACTGTTGGCCCAAAACAATGATTGGCGGAGTTGATAGCTTCCTTTACTAAATATAGATTAGGATTATTGGCTTCAATTCCTGCCCAATATGGGTCCCAAATCCTTGCGTATCTGCTATGTTGTTCTTGGGGAAAAGAGAATTCGAATTTCTCGCCTTGAAATTCTACAAGGATTGTGGAGTCATCCATAAATTTAGGTTGACAACCAATAGATTTTAGCGAATTGAAAGCTATTTGTCGCGATGTTATAGATTCATAATCCGGCGAAGAATAGTCGGATTTATCGTTGTCGTTATAATTTCGATATTCGTCAGATTCATTGTCGGTTTTTTCTTTGTCGAAGAATACGTTGTGAATAATTGCGATTACAATTATTGCGCCAATAATGAAGATAGGATATGGTTCCATTTATTATGGTGATGTTTAAAAGTTTAAACTATAGTATAGATTTTGTTTGACGAATAAATCTCGGATAAACTTGCCATTTATTCCGTTTCTTTTTGGAATATTATTTAATCTACTTCATAAGTAAGTAAAGAATAAAAGGCAAGTGCTATGAAACAAATAAGCACAAACAGGATTATTCCTATTATTTTATGTCCTTTTTTCATTTTAAATTATGTTGGTTAAATGGTAGTTGAAATGATTTTATTTGTAATACCGGAATAATGTAAAAGGTAAATGTCAAGAAGAAAAAGCAAAGCAGTGTCGAGTCTATATGCCCGACTCGACACTATAACATCAAGTCAGAGTTACTTTGCTTCGGTGTGTGTGATTCGAAGTATTTTTAGATTATTATCAATTTCTATTTTCCCCAGTTTCTTCAGCACAGATTGCCCTAATAGCAATGGCGCTTTTTGATTTTTCACAACAGATGCTTTTATATTTGAAAGTTTAAGACCACCAAATTCCACTGTTCGAAGGTTGATTATAGTTCCCTCGCTGATATCTCCATCGGCAGTTATGTAGTTTTGCTTTCCTTGAAAATCCTGTTGGGATAAGTAGCCGTTTTTAAGCATAAATGCAGCTTCTACATTTGAAATTGAAAAATCGCTCGCTCCTGTATCAAAAACGAAGTGCAACGGCAGATTATTTATAGTGCATTTTACTTTACAAATGTTGTTTTCGTTTGTGAAAGGAACTTCAACAACAGTTTCAATGAAATCGTTATCGCTTTTATCCGCGACCTCGCTTGAATGTCGTTCTTTATAGGTTTTAATTAGTTCGTTGAATTCCGGTAGAGAACGCAAAGCATTCAGGTCATCGTCATTTTCGATGTGTTTGAATCTCCGAAATCCAAGATCTAATGACTTTCTTAGCATTTCAATGGAAGTCTCTAATCTCCCCATGCGAGCATATAAACAAGTGGCATCATAATAATTACCGGCATCTGTGCTATCGGCTTCGATGATTCGATTCATAAAATCGATAGCTTTTTCATTGTCCCCAAGTGCCATATAAGCATAATGGGCGCAAGAACTATTTCCCGGAATAGTGTCAAGTTCAATTACTTTCTTATAATCGGCAATCGATAACTCGTTCTCGCCTTTATCTCTATACATGTCTGCTCTGCCCAAATAAGCATAAGCGTAAGTAGGATCTAAGGCTATTGCCATTGAGTAATCATTGATTGCCCCATCATAATCGGCAGAATTATCTTTGTAGAATCCTCTGCGATAGTATCCTCCAAAAAACTCCGGATTAGCTTCTATGTATTTATCCAATTGGGATATGGCCTCTTTCGTTTCCCCTAATTCATAAAGTAAGTCGGCTCGTACCATCATATAGTCCGAATCAATAGAATCTATTTCGAGTGAGATGTCAATATTCTTTAGCGCAGCGTCATAGTCGCCTAATATCCCATAGCAATAAGCTATTCTAAATGTGGCAACCGAAGATCTTTCCTTTTCAAAGCAGTTTTTATACTGTTCGATGGCAGCATTATAGCGTTTCGTATGTTCGTAGATTATTCCTAAGCAATATGGCCAATATCCATCATTTCCCCGCTTATTACATTGAATCTTCATTCTTGTTTCAAGCTCAATGAAAGCCGAGTCGGCAACATTTTGCATTAAGTAAAAAGCTTTATCATCATAATCAATTTCCAAAGCTTTTATTATATCAGAGATAGCCTCATTGTAACGGTGTAATGCCATATAGCTTTCTGCGCGAAACGAGTACGCCAGTGAATAATCACTTGCAAGTTTAATCGCATAGTCATAATGAGCTATTGCATTCTCATATTCTTTGCGAGCATCATCATTGCGCCCCAATCCCATATATCCGTATAAACTTCCTTCGTTGAGAGAAATGATTGCATTGTAATCAGCTTCGGCTAAATCATATTTCTCTTGTTCATAATAAATCTGAGCTCGGTTTTCATAAAGATCTTCATCCTCGGGGGAGTATTTTAAAGCTTCCGTATAATCCGCAACAGCCTTATCTTTTTCACTTAGACCTTTATAAATCTCAGCGCGCAAACTATAGGCGAAGGACTTAAATTCCTTGTCGTTTTTAGGAAGATGCTTAATTGACAAATTTACTGCGGTTAGGGCTTTTCCATACTCCTTATTATATGCTCTTATTGAAGCTATCCACGCAAGAGCATATCCATTTTTCGGATTTTCATCAATTTCTTTGTTAAGAAAATCAAGCCCTTCTTCAAATTGGTTGTTATTGATTGCTTCAATACCTCTCAAGAAGTTGTAGGATTCCGGGCGTTGAATATCCTCCTTTGCGAATATTGGTTGCATTGTGCAAAATACGAGCGCCAAAGTAATAAAGATTTGTTTAATCATGTTTCTTAAAATGTATAGATGATTTAATACTCATATTATTGGTAATTTAATTTGTTTCCAACGAATAATACCAAAATACGTTTATATGTAAATTTATGCTCCTCCGATTGAAATTATGTAAAATCAATTTAATCCGGCAATTAATAGAATCGCCCAACCGATAGCAATCGCTTTATCTCCAAGTCCACCTCTGCATAGCATTGTAATTGGCCAAAAAATATCGAAATTGCTGATCCAAAGCATAAACACGTAAATTATAATAGCTAATGTCAACATAATTGTTATGTTTTAATTGTTAAGACTTCTTGTTGTCGGACAATGCAAAATTATGATGCCATTTTTGTCACTCCAAGGAAAACTAATTTTCAAGGCTTGCAAAATAGGACTTCATGGATTTTTAATTTTAAGA
This sequence comes from uncultured Barnesiella sp., assembly GCA_964462445.1. GTDB lineage: Bacteria > Bacteroidota > Bacteroidia > Bacteroidales > Muribaculaceae > JAGBWK01. The sequence goes on from CAYWXG010000011.1 coordinate 20,382, forward strand.
GTTGATTATAAAAATGTTTTATTGGTTATGTTTATGCGTTAAAATTACGCAAAGATAAAAGTTGATTTTAAATAACCAAATATTTTGCGTAAATTACACGCAAAATATTTGGCTTTGTCGGTTAATCTTTTGCGCCAATATTGGTTAATATATTGTAGATAAAGGGTTTATAAGGTTAAAAAAGCGAAATTGCCATATATTGGTGCAAGAGAAATTTAATTAGCGATTCATCACGTTGTGTCTGGGGTTATCGTAATACGAACCTGAGGAACACGCGCTAAACGAGATTGCAATTAAAGATGCAATTGCAGTGAGGAGGAAAATTTTTTTCATTGCAGTGATAAATTGATGGTGAGAAAATTTGTTATACAAATTTAAATACCAAAAATGAAAAAAGGTAAACAAGAAAAGCGGATTGTATGAAATGGTGGAATTATTGTATGAAATGATTTGTATGGGATGAAATCGTAATATTGTCCATTAATTGAAAATTTTTATCCATTGTGAAGGGGGATATAAGGTAGTAATTTTGCAGTTGAATCAATATGCCGTTGCATTACCTTTAAAGTAGTTTAATAAGATAAAAAAATAAAATAGACAGAAGAGTGGAGCCGGCGATATTGAGCAACGTCTTCCTAAAACAAACAACTTAACATTATCATGAAATCTTACAATCGTTTATTCGTATTCTTTATCTGTTTGGTATCGGCGATGGGCGGTTTGCTCTTTGGCTACGATTGGGTGGTGATAGGAGGAGCAAAGCCTTTTTATGAAGCCTTTTTCGGCATCGCCAATGATTCGGGTCAGCAGGCGTGGGCGATGTCGTCGGCAATATTGGGCTGTTTGCTCGGAGCAACCACAGCCGGCATGTTGGCCGACCGCTTTGGGCGCAGGCCTTTGCTTGTGATAGCAGCGGCAATTTTTTTGTTGTCGGCATACACGACAGGTGCATTTAATGTGTATTCGGGCTTTATTTGGGCACGATTAATCGGAGGTATTGCAATTGGTATAGCGTCGGCACTTTCTCCAATGTATATTGCAGAAGTTGCGCCGACAAGCATACGCGGAAAGTTGGTGACACTTAATCAAATGACGATAGTGTTGGGTATATTGGGCGCACAAATTGTCAATATGCTCATAGCGGAACCGATACCGGACAATATTACAGATGAAGCATTTTTGAGTACATGGAATTGTCAATCCGGATGGCGATGGATGTTCTGGGCTGAAGCATTTCCGGCTGCATTATTCTTGATTTTGGCGTTCTTTATTCCGGAGAGTCCGCGTTGGTTGACAACGACCGGTCGCTCGGAACGCGCAATGAATGTGTTCACAAAAATCGGAGGGCGCAGTTATGCCGAAGAGAGCATCACGCAGGTGAAAATGGCAGAAGAGGCAAATCGTGGCAATGTAGGGTTGCGAGGATTGTTCTCACGTCGCTATTCGTTGGTGTTGGTGCTGGGTATCGTAATTGCAGTGTTCCAACAATGGTGTGGTACAAATGTGATATTTAACTATGCTCAGGAGATATTCCAAAATGCGGGATTCTCGATAGGAGATATGTTATTTAATATCGTAGTAACTGGTGTTGCTAATGTGATATTTACAGTAGTGGCAATCTTTACAGTGGAGAAATGGGGCCGTCGTCGATTGATGTTGTTTGGCGCAATAGGGTTGGGCGGCATTTACTTGATATTGGGGATATGCTACTTTATGCAAGTGAGCGGTATGTTGATGGTGATATGCGTAGTTGCGGCAATATCGTGCTATGCAATGACACTTGGACCTATTACATGGGTGCTGCTTGCGGAATTGTTCCCCAATAAGATTAGAGCGGTAGCGATGGGTGTTTGTACGTTTGCGTTGTGGGCAGGTTGCTTCACGTTGACATATTCATTCCCGAAACTTAATGAATGGCTTGGCTCGTATGGCACATTCTGGGTGTATGCCGCAATCTGTTTTGCCGGATTTATTTATCTGAAACTACGTTTGCCCGAGACGAAAGGAAAATCCCTTGAAGAGCTTGAAAAAGAACTTGTCAAGAAGGATTGATAACCGTAATTTAGTAGAACTTCCTAATTAACAAATCTAAATATAACACAATTATAGGGCGTGACAGATAATGAGGGTAATAGGTATATACAATCTGCACGCCCTTTTTCTAAAAGCTAAAAAATAAAGAGATATGGTAAAAGCATGGAGAGAGAAGGTGGTAATCCCTACTTATCAACCGGGAGAACCTGAGAAGAATCCTATATTTTTAGAAAAACGAGTTTATCAAGGTTCGTCGGGTGTGGTGTACCCCTATCCTGTAATAGAATCTATATCCGATACGAAGACCGATGTGGAGTATGATGCGGTGTGGATTGAAAATGAGTATATTAAAGTGATGATATTGCCCCAATTGGGAGGTCGTGTGCAGATGGCCTATGATAAGGTGCGTCAACGTCATTTTATCTATTATAATCAAGTAATTAAGCCGGCGCTTGTAGGGTTGGCAGGGCCATGGATTTCCGGTGGTATAGAATTTAATTGGCCCCAGCATCATCGTCCGTCGACATTTATGCCCGTGGATTGCAAAATTGAGGAGCTTGCCGATGGCGGAGTTACAGTGTGGGTCAACGAAAGAGAACGTATGTTCCACCAAAAAGGTATGGCCGGCTTTACACTTCGTCCCGGAAAAGCGTATTTGGAAATCAAGGGGGTGCTCTATAATCCGACTCCGCTGCCACAAACATTTTTGTGGTGGGCAAATCCGGCGGTAGCTGTTAATGATTACTATCAAAGTGTGTTCCCGACCGATGTTAATGCGGTGTTTGACCATGGCAAGCGTGCGGTGAGCTCGTTCCCAATTGCAACCGGGACTTACTATAAGATGGACTATTCGGCAGGAGTTGATATTTCTAACTATAAGAATATCAAGGTGCCGACATCTTATATGGCAGTCAATTCGAAGTATAATTTCGAGGGGGGCTATGAAAATGATACACGCGCAGGCATGCTTCATGTGGCTTCGCACCATGTGTCGCCCGGCAAGAAGCAATGGACTTGGGGAAATGGCGATTTCGGTCGCGCCTGGGACAGAAATCTCACTGATGAAGATGGTCCATATATCGAATTGATGGCGGGTGTATATACCGAAAATCAGCCCGACTTCACTTGGCTCATGCCCTTTGAAGAGAAATCGTTCACGCAGTATTTCCTTCCTTATCGCGAACTTGGTATAGTAAAAAATGCGTCGAAAGATGTGCTGTTGAATATTGACCCGGCAGGTGAAGGCAAGGTGAATTTAAAACTTTTCGCAACTTCAAAGTTGACTATTAATATCAAATTAGCAACCGATGCGGGAGTAGAAATTGCCAATCAGGTAGAGACTCTTTCTCCTGAGAAGATTTATGACGAGGTAATTGCTATCGGAGATGCTACATTCGATACATTGAATGTCGTAATTACAGATACGTGCGGACGCGAATTGCTAACATGGCACGCTGAGCCGGCTGATATTCGCCCTATTCCTGATTCGGCAGAGGCAGCTCTCCGTCCTGATGAAATCAAGACCGTGGAGCAACTATTCCTTACGGCTCAACATTTGGAGCAATATCGCCACGCAACATTCAATCCTGTAGATTATTATGAGGAGGGATTGCGCCGCGATCCGATGGATATGCGTTGTAATAATGCATTGGGGTTGTGGTACATACGCAAAGGTCGCTTCGACAAAGCAGAGCCATATTTGCGCACTGCTGTGAAGGTGATAACTCGTCGCAATCCTAACCCCTACGATGGGGAGCCAATTTTCAATCTCGGCTTGGCTTTGAAATATCAGGGTAGATATTCAGAGGCTTATGATAGATTCTATAAGTCGACATGGAATGCAGCATGGCAAGATGCGGGGTATATGGCATGCGCTCAGATTTCATCTTTACGGGGTCGATTGGATGATGCATTATATGAAGTGGACCGTTCGCTTATTCGCAATTGGCACAACCATGTGGCACGAGCACTTAAAGCTAATATCTTAAATCGCATGGGACGCAAAGAGGAGGCAGCGGAATGCTGTGCGGCGGCACTTGAAATTGACCCCTTCAACTTTGGTTGTTTGTATGAATCGGGGAATATGGTGGCAATGCGCGAGTTGATGCGCGGTGATGCAAACGATTATGACCAAGTGGCACTTGACTATGTTGCGGCCGGATGCTGGCAAGATGCACTCAACGTGTGGAATATTGCAATCGAGGAGAATGCTACGACACCGATGACACGTTATTATATGGGTTATTGTCTTGCTAATCAAGGGAAAAAGGCAGAAGCTAAGGCAATGTATGAGGAAGCGGCGAAAGTGTCGCCCGACTTCTGTTTCCCCAACCGTTTGGAGGCAGTGTTGGCGCTTAATGAGGGGATGAAGCTTAACCCCGAAGATGCTAATGCGCCATATTATCTTGGCAACCTTTATTATGATAAGCGTCAGTATGATTTGGCAATAGCACTTTGGAGAAAGTCGGCAGAACTTAATCCGCAATTCCCGACAGTGTGGCGAAATCTTGCACTTGCAACATTCAATAAGTTGAATGAAAATGAGGTTGCGGTGGAAATGATGGAGCGAGCATTCAGCCTTGACACTACCGACGCGCGCATCTTGATGGAGTTAGACCAATTGTACAAACGTCTTGGACGAGACCATGCCGAGCGATTGGCGTTCCTTGAAAAATATCCCGAACTGATTGTACGTCGCGACGACTTGTTGTTGGAACAAATCACTTTGCTCAACCTGACAGGAGAGTATCATCGGGCTATTGAATTGCTCGATGCGCATATATTCCACCCATGGGAGGGGGGCGAAGGAAAAGTGCCGGCGCAGTATCAATATAGTCGCATCGCGCTTGCCAAAGACGCAATAGCGGCAGGACGAGCAGAAGATGCCATTCGTTGGCTCAATGAGTGTTTGGTTTATCCGCACCATCTTGGCGAAGGTAAGCTTCACGGTGCGCTCGATAATGATATATTGTATTTGCTCGGAAAAGCTTATGAGGCGCTTGGCGAGATGGAAAAAGCGCGCGAAATGTGGGAGACCGGCACTGTGGCTCCGCTGGAACCGGCAGCTGCGCTCTACTACAATGATGCCGCTCCCGATAAGCTATTCTATGCTGGAATGTGTGAGCTTGCATTGGGTAATACCGACAAAGCTCGTGGTCGCTTCAATCGCTTGATTACGTATGGAGAGCAACATATATTTGATGATGTCAAGCCCGACTATTTCGCAGTGTCGTTGCCCGACTTGTTGATATGGGAAAGCGATTTGAACACGGCCAATGAGGTGCATTGTCGCTATATGATGGCATTGGGACACTATGGTATGGGTAATGAGGAAAAAGCTCGTACGTTTCTATCATCGGCGAAAGCATTGAATTGTAACCATGTGGGAATTAATGCATTTTCATCGTTTATAAAATAAGTTGTTTGGGTGAGTTAGCGAAAGGGGTATGGTGAACATGATTCGCTATGCCCCTTTCTGATTGTAGCAACTTAAAATGTTAGAATATCCGCATTTAAGAATCTAAAGGGAATTTGTGGGCATAAAATGATGATAAATTTTTGGAAAACTTAACATAAATATTTACCTTTGAGTCGTAAAGCCCTGCCGTAATAGGCGCAAATGGGAGTTGCTCAATATGCTATCGCGCTAAATCAAAGCCGAGGCAAAGGAATTGTGAGAAAGTATATTGATTCTGGATTATATATTTTTACATTGGAGAACAGTCAAGGAACTTTTCTATGTAAAGAGCATAACTTGCTGATTGCTATGCATATATACAATCGACGAGGATAGGAAGAATTGTCTGTACTCAAAAAAGGTACTCAACGGTGGCGACAGAAAATCTACATTTTGCCCCCCTTTACCAACGAAATGAAACAATGCAGCCTTGCGTCGAAGAGGCTGTGTGGGTCGTTATGCGCTCGAAGCGAGGCGGTTATCGTGAGGTGCAGGACCAGGTGTATGAGTTTTTTATGCCGATGAAAGAGCGCATCACAACGCAAGGAGGGCAACGAGTGAAGCGCGTTGTTCCCGCTATTCCCGATGTGTTTTTTGTTAAGGACAGCATAGCGCGATTGGAGGCGTTGGTGCAGAGGAATACGGGAGTTGAATTCCTGTATATCAAAGGGTTGCCCTATCGACAGCCGGTGGTGATACGCGACAGCGAGATGGACAATTTCATAGCTGCCACGAAGTCAAACCAGCGGGTGACATTTTACACAGCCGGAGATGATGCAATGGCACGAATAGTAGGGCGCAGGGTGCGTATCTCTCAAAATAATAGCGATATAGAAGGAGAGTTAATCACAGTTCGCGGATCGCGCTATCGCAGACTGCGAGTGCGCCTTCACGACTGCATCGTCGCCTACATCGACCTCACCCTCCCCCCGACCACAATAGTCGAAATAGTGGAATAATGAAAATAGATAGAAAAGTAAAAGAAAATGAAAATTTAGGGGGCGCAAGTACCCCCCCCTATACTCAAGTTGCAACTAACTGTAAATCAGAAGCTAAGGGGCGTATTGAGTTTATTGATACTGCAAAGGGAGTATGTATATTACTTGTTGTCATGTTTCATACCGGAATTTTCAGCGACCAAACACCTGTGTTGGGGATGTTGAGAATGCCATTATATTTTACCTTAGCCGGAATGTTTTTCAAGGATTACGGCGGATTTACCCCGACACTTGTAAAAAAGTTGAATAAATTGTTTGTTCCATTTATTTTCTTTTTCACTATTAGTTATTTGAATTTTGTAGCCATAAAATTATTTTTAGGGGGTGAAATTGATATACCATATTATTGTTTTCTAACCTCAAAAACAATGGTCAATGTTGCATTATGGTTTCTTCTCGCTCTTTTTAGTGCAAATTTGCTATTCTTTCTGGTATTAGAAATAAATAAAAAGATTAACTATATAGGTGTGGCATGCATAATAATTGCTGTAGTTGCACTAAATATTTTCAACTCGAACTTTTATCTCCCCATGTATATTGATTCAGGAATGGCTGCATTGCCTTTTCTTTTCTTTGGCTATTATTTACGACAAATTAGTATTCTTAATAAATCGGAGAGAGATAAGAAATATTATATGGCAATTCCAATTTTAATAGCTATAGCATTTGTCGTTTATATTATAGGAGATAAACCATATATAGGATTTATGACTCTTTATAGTACAGGTAATCAAATTTGTTTTTATATCGGAGCTTGCTCAATTGTTCTTGCGGCATTGCTTATATGTAAAGGAATAGGTAGTATTGCGGGAATAAAATATATCGGAAGATATTCCATTGTAATTTTAGGGATGCATTTAATTATATGTCAGAATACCAAGCTCATATTCGAATATTATAGGGTAACACTTAGCATAGAATTATTATTTTTAATAACATTAGTGGGTAGTGTTTTGTGTATCCCAATATTAATAAAATATTTCCCCCGATTTACAGCCCAGAAAGATTTGATTACTATTAGTAGGAAGGTGTAAAAATTGTAACGCGATAGAGGGAAGACGGAGGTGGAATTTATTAATTTAATATGACAGCAGGGAACCGAATAATATTTAATGCATTAGCAACATACGGTCGAACATTGTTGCAAATGGGACTTGGATTATTTTCAAGTCGGTGGGTTTTGCAATCTTTGGGAGTGACTGATTATGGATTAATGGGGGTAGTAGGAACGCTTATCGTATTGATTACATTCTTGAATGCGGTATTCAATGGTGCGTGTGCTCGTTTCTTTGCTTTTTCAATAGGGAAAAATGATTTGCAAGATTTGAGAAAGTGGTTTAATACGGCATTGTCAGTACATCTTTCATTAGCAATTATATTAATAGCAATAGGATGGCCGATAGGAGAATGGGCGATTGATAATTTCTTAAATATACCTGCCGATAGATTGGATACAGCACATTGGGTATTTAGGTTTTCTTTAGTCTCTGCGTTTTGGACTATTTCCTCTACGCCTTATATGGCGATGTTTATCGCTACACAAAATATCGTAGAACTCACCCTTTGGGAAATAGCGAGCATATTCTCAAACTTCATCTTTGTCTATTGGCTGACAACTTATACCGGAGATGCGTGGTTGTTGTATGCCGGATTTACAGTGGGTTTGTCAATATTAATCGGTCTTGGGAAATTATTACGAGCAAGACGGCGATTTGCCGGATGTAAGATTGACATTTCATTTTGGGGCGATTGGAAAAGAATAAAAGAAATGTTTTCTTTCTCAGGTTGGACATTGTTTGGGAATTTGGGATATCTTGCAAGAGCAAATATTCCGGCAATATTGTTAAATCAGTTCTTCAATCCAATAAGGTTTGCATTTGTAAATGCATCGTATCAAATAGGGGTGGCATTAGCCGGATATACACAGAGTATGTCCTCGTCTTTATTGGGCGCATTTTCTCCGCAGATTACAACCTTGGCGGGTGCGAATGAACATGAGAAAATGGTTCAAACATCATTTGATGCTTCGAAATTTGGGACTCTTTTGATATTATTAATAGCCATACCGGTGTCGCTTGAAGCGGATTACTTATTGGTGTTATGGTTGAAAGAGCCTCCATTATTAGCTGCATCTTTTTGCCGATTGGTAATATTACAGACGATACTTGATAATATAACATATGGGCATATGGCCGGGATAATTGCAACAGGGGAAATAAAATGGTATCAAATAACGACCGGAGGATTGTGTCTGATGAGTATTCCTATTTCATGGTTAGTTCTATCGTTTGGAGGAGATCCCCTATCGGTAAGTTGGGTGATAGTAGTATGTATGGCACTTTGTTCTGTAGCTCGGTTATTGTATGGTAGAAAGCTATTAAAAATAAAGATTTCAGATTGGGCGAAAAAAATATTATTGCCATTATCAATGATTTGTTTAGTGGCATATTCTTCCGGATATTTAGTGCGAACAGCAATAGAAACGCCATCGTTTTTGCGATTCTGTCTAACATCGGCAACGACATTTATAATAACGCTAATTTTGACGTGGCGAATTTTGTTGGATAATAATAATCGTACAGCAATTATTACTCGCATTTCTGTGTTTGGCGATAACTTAAAGGAAAAATTTATTCGTAAGTAAATATATATACGAGCGAGAAAAATGAAACAACGTATTAAAAATTTTATTCGTGAAAAATTCCACTTTGTAGATCGGCAACAATATGATATTTTAGATGCTGTTGTTTCGAAAGGAGTGTTAGAATTTATAGAATTTGATTATAAAAAATTTCGTAAAGAAATTATGGAATACATGAGCAAAATGCAAGTAGCTCAGTATGAATATAAATATTCAGATAGCCAAAAAGCCCCATGTCTCTATGCTAGCATTTATGCGGTAATGTTGGAAGGCCTTTTAGGTGTACTAAAAGAACGAACCTCGGAGGATTTAAAGGGGTGGGCGGAATATTTTAATCAGTTTCAAAATGAAGATGATGGGATATTCTATGACCCGGCATTAATTTGTCAGGCATATGAGCATGTTGGTTGCTGGAAAGAAGGATGGGGAAAGCATCATTTGATGGGACATATTATAATCGCATTTGCAAGATTAGGTCTCACTCCAAAATATCGATTAAAATATTTGGGAAAATACTATGATCCCGATTATCTTTTGAAATGGATGAATCAATTTGATTTTTCGAAAGAAGTGTGGACATCAAGTAATTATTTTATGAATTTATATACCGTAATGGAATATGCTAGAGATTATATGTCAGAGCAACAAGCTGATGTCTCAATAAAGTTGATGGCTGAGTGGTTATTAAAACGACAAAATTCGGAAACAGGAATGTGGCATACTCGTCCATTTGAGACATTAACTCTTTCGGAAAAACTGAATGTAGTTAGAGCTGCGTACCATTTTTATCCATTGTTTGAATACGAAAATATTCAAATACCATTTGCTGATAAAATTGTTGAATCTATATTGCCATTACAAAATCGTTGGGGAGGTTGGACCATAGATGGAGGTAATTCGGGCGCGTGTGAAGATATTGATGCCATAGATCCACTATTAAGATATTCTAAGTCGGTTATTGCAAAATCAGATGAAATAAAATCGTCAGTAAAAAAATCAATGATATGGCAAATGGCGAGTAGAAATGGAGATAAAGGATTTTCATTTTATGTTAGAGCGCAACAGGATTATGGAGGTCACGCACTCACTACAAGTTTACGAGATGAAAGTTCAATGTTTGCTACTTGGTTTAGAACTCTTTGTATTGCTTATGAGATGCAATATTTGCAAATACCCAATGAATTTGAGGTCGGCAAATATCCTGGATACGAGATTAAAATATGACAAATTGGGCTATGAGTGTTGAAAAAAGAATCACGGTATTGATGAGTGTGTATAATGGCGATACGTTTTTGCGCCAAGCTATAGAAAGCATACTGAATCAGACTTACCGCAATTTTGATTTTGTAATATATGATGATTGTTCAACAGATGCTACTGCTGAGATTATAAAGAGTTATGATGATGCTCGCATTATTTATCGGCGAAATGAACAAAACCAAGGATTAACAAAAAATTTGGCAGATGGCGTGGCGAGATCGGAGACCGAATATATCGTAAGAATGGATGCAGATGATATCGCATATCCACAAAGGTTGCAAAGGCAACAAGAATGGATGGACAATCATCTGGAAATTTCAATATCGGGGACATCGGTGTCATATTTTCATGAGATTCCGGGAGATAGCGGGGATGCACTACAGCCGGAGGATGATGCTACAATAAAGGCTTTATTATTTTCGAGTTTTACATTGATGCACCCCAGTATAATAATTCGCAGTGCGGATTTGAAAAGAAATGGACTTAATTATGACCCTAATTTTAGATATTCGCAGGATCATGCATTGTATTTGAACTGTATAAGAGCCGGATTGAAATTTGGGAATATACAAGAGCCATTGCTTTATATGAGGGCTCACAATGGAAGTATATCTAGAGCATTGCATGGTCCACAACAAGAGTGTTCTCAGAGGGCGCGTCATAATTTTATAATGGCTACAAGTATAGCTCAATGTTGCAGTAAAGAAGAGATTTCTGCATATAATTCCTTCGCATCAGGAGTTTTTCCCGATACAATTGAAAAGGTTCGTGCGTACGAGCGATTTGTGTTTAAAGTTTGCGCAAATCCGTTTACAGCAAAATATTTTGATGTAAATGTTTTACAAAGGAGCCTTTCAGAGAAATTAGTGAGAGGTTCATATCACGTGATGGGGAAAAAAGGATTGAAAAGAGTCGCATTGCGTGCTAGACGTTCAAAGTTAAAGTCTTACTGTGAAAGGTGGTCGTGTAAATTGTGTTTTAAGTTTTATTTGAAATTTCTCTTTAAATAAATATGAATATAGTAATTTATAGTTATAATTTTTTCCCACAAGCTGATTCGGAATCATATTGTTCAACGCGTTTCGCTTCAGCATTGGCACGTGCCGGACATAATGTAACAGTAGTAACAATGGATTGGCCAATGCAAGTGTCAAAGGAAAATTATGATGCATTAGTTGCGAAAGAACTAAAGATAGTGCGAGTCCCTTTCTCGACAAAAAAAAACACGCCATTAAAGGGATTACTTATATATGGGCATAAGAGTCAGATGGCGGTTGACGTTCCGCAATCAGTAAGAGCAGTAAAACGAGAGTTGAAAGCATTGAATTCTCCAATATTGGTAACACGTTCTTTGCCTATCGCAAGTGCAATGGTTGGACTTAAAACATATAAGTATGCGACAAAATGGATAGCACATTTCAGTGATCCTGTACCTTGGGTAAATTATGCAAATACAATAGGACATAAATTGCTAAGAAGACTTGAGTTTAATATTATTAAAAAAAGTTTTATTAAATCAGATAAGATATCGTTAACATGTGAGTATGCTAAAAAGTATTTTAAGGATGAGTTTGGCTCGTCTTTCGATGAAAATAAAGTTGTGGTTTTAAATCATATAGGAGATTATAGGCTATCACAACCAATAGATTATAATCACCAAAGTAAGCCAATATTGATGCACGTAGGTATGATTTATTCTAATAGAGGTGCAGATATAATCACGGAAATTATGGCTGATTTTGAGTCGGACGGTTATGATTGTGAATTTGTCCAAATAGGGAGTGTTGATAAAACGGTGAAAAAATATTTTGATGGATTAAAGCACATAAAAGTGTATGATAGTAATTCATTAGAGGAATCTATTGCAACTAAAAAGTTGGCACGAGTACTTTTTATACCGGATTTTCAACTGTCACTTCCATACTCTCCGTTTCTGCTTTCAAAATTCGTATATCAAGTAATGGATAACTTCCCAATTGTGGTATATTCTCTCAAGAATAGTGAAATGCATGATTTTGCGGCAAGATATCCGACATCAGGTATTTTTTGGGCAGAAATGGGGAATAAAGAATCTCTTAAATTGGCTATCAAATCGGCAATGTTATGTGATCCCGAGAAGTTTGATAGGTCACAAATACGCAAATGTTTTGCAGAGGGAACTATAGTGAAAATATTTGAAGATGCGGTTAGTTAATAGATTATGAGTGAGCATGACCTTTGTCTCAGTTTTATTATACCGGTTTATAATGTTGCGCCTTATCTGAGGGCTTGTTTGGATTCTATTGCCATGCAGGATTATGAGGCGTGGGAGGCAATATTGATCGACGACGGGAGTACTGATGGTAGTTCGGTGATATGTGATGAATATGCTGAAAAAGATGCTCGATTCAAGGTGTTTCATCAAGAAAATTCGGGGGTAAGTGCTGCACGAAATGTCGGACTACGAAATGCGACCGGGCAGTGGATTTGGTTTGTTGATAGTGATGATTATATTTTGCCCGGAGCACTATCGCGGTTGTATAAGGCATTGAACAAGAATGATTGTGATACAATATTCTTTGGGATACTGGAAGATAGTTGTGGAGAAATCTGCAATCGGGATAGTTCCAGAAACGATATAATAAATCTTTGTAAACAAGAATTTTTAAGAAAAGTATCTTGTTATTTTAACCCAACGATGCTTTTTAATAAGAAATTATTGGATGAAAATAAAATAAACTTTTCCCTTGACATAAAATTGTCGGAGGATTTGGAATTGCAATATAAATATCTGTTTTACGCACAAAAACCAATTCAAATTGCGGATAGTTTGTATGTGTATCGTCGCCGAGATGGCTCGGCGATGAGGAGTGAAGATAGTCATCGTAGTAATTTGTTCTGCACATTCAAGGTCTGCGAAAATTTGTTAGAGTTTATCAGAGAGAAACAAATTCCGGTAGAAGAGTGGTTCGCAATTAGAGTGCGTCAACTGTTGAAAAGTGGGCTTCAGTCGGCCGAACGGCTGTCTCATAAAGAGTTGAGGGGTATTAAAAAAAGATTGAAAGGGATAATATCGGAATACACAAAGATAGGCTATAGAAATATTGCAGATGGGACAATCAAATTGGCGATGATAAATCTTCGGTTATATTTTTATTGCCTTCGAATTTTCTATAAGATTAACGGAATCAGATGAGATTATCAATAATAGTTCCGGTTTATAATGTTGAGCAGTGGTTGAATCGCTGTTTGGATTCGTTGTATAAACAGGAGTTATCGGAGGAAGAATTTGAGGTAATATTAGTAAACGACGGTTCGACGGATAGTTCGTTGTCTATGGCTGAAATTTTTGCTTCGCATCATTCTAATGTTAGGATTATAAATCGAGAGAACGGAGGGCTGAGTGTGGCAAGAAATACCGGGTTGGAATATGCACAAGGATGCTATATTTGGTTTGTTGATAGCGATGATTTCATTGAGCCCAAATCAATAAAGCCTATATTAGAATATGCCGAAAACAATAAACTTGATATGATGTGTTTCCTCTTTCAATTCAAGTTTGATGATGAGCATACAGAACAATATATTTACAGACCTAAATACAAAAACGAGATAATGACCGGAGAGGAATTTGTGGTCAAGACCGGTTTTGTTATGTCTCCATGGGCATCATTATACAGGAAACAGTTTCTTAGTGATAATTCGTTGAGGTTTAAAGAGGGGATATTGCATGAAGATGAGGAGTTTTCACCGCGAGCTCAATTTTTGGCTCAGCGAATAGCTCATACTGATGCTATTGTGTATAATTATTTTCAACGTACCGGCTCAATAATGAAATCGTCGAGAAGTGAATTAAGAGTAAGCAGTTTTCTTGCAATCTGTGACTCATGTTATACATTCATGAAATCAAGAGTCAATCCGGAATCGGAGGCATATGAATTTTTCAAAAGAAGACTATTATTCTGTTTTTCTCAAGGGTTGAGCCACTTATCAAAGTGCGAGAGTCGGGATTTGCAACAGTTTAAGTCGAAACCGTATTATCCTCTGGAAGTTCCCAACAATCTGCCTTTGAAACTTAAAATTAAGCTATTCTTAATAAATCATTTCACATTAATATATGTGACGGGTTATAGAATAAAAGGTTTTTCAAATTCAAAAAAAATTAAGTTATAATGGCAATAAGTTCAACTAAGATATATTTTTTCAATTTGTTTTGTCGTATAATGCCACCGTCGCGATGTGGCAAAATGAAAGTATGGCTACTACGGTGGGCGGGAGCAAAAGTGGGGAAGAATGTCTCTATTTTTACGCCTCGTATTCTTGGTAATTTTGACTTGGAGATAGGAGATAATGTATGGTTAGGTCATGAGCCATTGATTTTTGGTGCTGTGGGTTCAAAGATTGTGATAGAGGATAATGCAAAGGTAGCATCGCGAGCAATTTTGGTTACCGGTTATCACGAATATGGTTTGCGGTACGATAATATAGCCGGACCGGGGAAATGTGCCGATGTCGTAGTTAAGAAAGGTGCATTGGTTGATACGATAGCGATGGTGTGTCCCGGGAAGACTGTAGGAGAGAAAGCGCATGTGGCGGCCGGAAGTGTTGTCACACATGATGTTGCCCCGGGAGTGAGAGTCGGCGGAAATCCGGCGCGGGTGATAAAGGATTTTAAGGAAGAAGATTAATGAATAAGCTATTCAGGCAATTTTTTGAAGATACTCAGGAGCTATTAGTTACGTTGCCATGCGAAAAAGGAGTGAAGTGTATGGCGGCAATAATGGCGACGTTCGGGATATTGGGGGCGTCGGTGGGTATACCCTTTTCGGGGGATAATGCATATTACATAATGCTCGTGATATGTTGGACGTATATGGTGTATAAAGGGGGATTAAGGATAAGTGGTCCTTTTATCGCCTTTTATTGCGTCATATTTTTAAATATACTAATCACTGATATCCCACCATTTTTCAAACCATTTCAACGAGGGATAATGTTTGTATTGGTGACTATGGTATGTTCATCAGCTCTTGAAACTAAATTATCGCTTATATTTAGGACTTATCTTTTTAAATATCTTATGTATGGGATAGTAATTGTTGGTGTCGGGTCTTTTTTCTGTTACTTTTTGGGTATTAATATGATGCCTAATCAGTGGGGGCTTGATAACGGGAAGATGCTTTATCTCAGTCAGGGAGGGACTTTTGGAGGATTGGCAGCACATTCGATGATGCTTGGACCGATGGCGATGATATCAGCTGTCTTTTTCTATTTTATATATCAGAAAAAGACAGAAAAGATATATTTGTTGCTATTCTTTTTGTCGACAATGAGTGTGGCCCTTTCTGCGAGTCGAGCTGCATTGTTTGCTCTATTAGTCGCTATCGTTTATAATTTGATAATGGGGCAAGTAAATGCAGTGGTGAAGAAAAGGATGATAAAGATTTTAGCTGTTTCTGCAATTTTCACTATACCATTGTATGGAGTGGTATTTAAAGGAATGATTGATAAACAAGAAAAGCGAGAACAAACAGGAACAGTTAACAGTCGAGATGATAAAATCACATATCGCTTGAATGAATTTAAGTCTTCCCCGATATTTGGCATAGGATTTTGTTCGATTGATATCAATGGGGGAGATGAATATTCGGAAGAGGACGGACGAATCGAGCCCGGTTCGTCACATTTGGCAGTACTATCAATGTTGGGCTTAGCTGGATTTGCAGTGTATTTGGTAATTCTGTATAAAGTATATACAATGACAAAACGAGTGCAAACGCATCGGTCTCGCTTTGTATTTACTTGTTTTGTCGCATTTTTCGTGCATGCAAGTGTTGAAGGCTATATCCTTTCGGCAGGTGGATTTTTAGCACTATTGTTTTGGCTTATAGTCGGACTGTGTATAAATACTCCGCAACTTAACCGATTACTGAAGAAACAAGAACGGATAGCATCTACAAAAACGATTAACAATCAATAGAAATGAGAATAGTATTTGTCAGTGTAGTCCTTAATAATCATCAGGTCGGAGTCGCCGACCGATTGTACGAGATTACGGGAGGGGATTTCAAATTTATCCAAACGGGGCAATGTCAAGAACTTGATAGAAAGGGAGGTGAGGATTTTTCAACGCGCCCATATCTTGTTAGAGTCTCGGATTTTAAAGATAAAAGGTATATTCGTCAATTGATAGAGGATGCAGATGTAATGATTTACGGAGCCGCCCCGATTGAATATCTACGCCATCGAGTAAAAACCGGGAAACTTACGTTTTTATATAGTGAACGATGGTTAAAGCGAGGGTGGGTGAATTTGTTATCGCCAAGACTTTTGCGGCAGCAATTGTTCTATCATCTTCATTGTCACGGGAAGCCGGTGTATGCACTATGTGCAAGCTCTTTTGCAGCCGGGGATTTTCGTAAGTTGCGCTCATTTAGGGACAAATGTTTTAAATGGGGATATTTCCCTAAGATACCTGTGATAGGATTTGATAACATTACTAAAAACAATAGATTAAACGAGAAAATAAAAATTTTATGGGTAGCACGTTTTATTCCACTGAAACATCCAGAAATAATGATAGGTTTGGCTAAATATTTAGAAGAAAAAGCCTACGATTACAGTATTACAATGATTGGAGACGGAGAGCTTCGCAGTCGAATTGAAACGGAGGCAAAAGCACTAAATGTCAAGATTACTTTTGAAGGTGCGCTCAGTAATAAGGATGTTCTTCACGCAATGCAACGCCATCAGATATTTTGCTTTACGTCAAATCGACTTGAGGGGTGGGGAGCCGTAGTCAATGAAGCAATGGCCAATGGATGCTGTCCAGTTATATCGGAAGTAGTTGGATCTGCTAAATACCTAATTAAAGATAGAGAAAACGGCTACACATACAATCCAAACAAATCGGAGGAATTATATGATAAAGTATGTAGGCTCATAGAAAATAAGGAAGAGCTTTTTGCAATGCGAAAACGGGCATATTACACAATACATGAGCAGTGGAATGCAGTAACAGCTGCCGACAATCTTTATAGAATATCAGAATCATTATTAACTGGTCGGATGCTTGAGATAGAAGAAGGACCATGTTCAAATGCATAGAAATATTAGTAAATGAAAGTAGTTCACGTAGTATCAAATATACAAGCGGTCTCTGATGGTGTGGCAGATTGTGTGCGCCATCTCGCCGGGGCGCTAACCTCAAAAATGGATGTAGAGGTTTGTGCATTGAAGTCTACAGGTCCGGAACCGTCGGATATAAAAGTAAAATTGCATGATGCAACAAAATTCGCAGGGATATTGACTCCGTTAAATAAACTTGGAATGTCATCGCAAATGGCTCGAGGAATAAGGGATGGAGTTAATACAGGGGATATAGTTCATGCGCATAGTCTGTGGATGATGCAAAATAACTATGCTTATAAAGCGGTGAAAGGTCGAAATGTTAAGTTTTGTATCCAGACCCATGGGATGTTGTCGCCTTATGCGCTTTCGATATCGTCATGGAAGAAAAAGCTGGTGCTTGCATTGGGTCAACGCAAGGCATTGAAAAGAGCGGATATGTTTATTGCAACGTGCTATAAGGAATATGAGGATATAAGGAATTTTGGTTTGACGCAACCGGTTGCTGTAATTCCAAATGGATTGAAAATTCCGGAAACACCTGTAGTAGAAAAGCAAAAACAAGTGATATTTTTGGGCAGAATTCACAAGGTGAAGGGTGTAGATTTGCTTGTAGAGGCATGGCGAAAGATAGAATCGGATGAGAAATTCAAAGAATGGAATCTGGTAATCGCCGGCCCTACGGAATCAGACTATGCTCAAGAGGTGATTGCTCAGGCATTCAAGCTAAAATCTGTGTCATTTACCGGAGAAATTAGGGGGAAAGAAAAGGAGATGCTTTTGGCTCAATCATCGGTTTATGTGTTGCCTACGCATACTGAAAATTTTGGTATTTCAGTGGGGGAGGCATTGGCTTGTGGCACTCCGGTGGTGACTACAACGGGTGCTCCGTGGAGTGGGTTGATAGAAAATGACTGTGGATTGTGGATAGACCTTTCGGTAAATAATTTGGTTCGGGCACTTGAGGATATGATGTCGCGTCCGAAGGATGAATTGGTACGTATGGGTCAGAATGGTCGACGGTGGATAGAACGTGATTTCTCATGGGATGAGATTGCTCGCAAAACAATTCGCTCCTATGAGTGGCTTCTTAATCCCGAAATAGTAGAGAAACCTGATTGGATTTATATTGATTGATTCTAAACTGAGATTAGTAAAATGGAAATTTCGGTTGTCATATTGACGTATAATGAGGCGATACATATCGAGAGATGTATTGAGAGTGTGTGTTGAGTGTCGAATAAGGTGTATGCTGTGGTTAGTCATTGTTAATATGTATAAAACACTTATAGAGAAACGTTATGAGTGAAATCAAGATAGATTTGTCGAAGTATCATAATGCATTATCAAGAAAGCATCAATTGATACGAGTGGTATGGAACGTGGTGTGGTCTCTTTTTGCCCGTCCATTGCCACGCAGTATGGGTAGCGGATGGAAACGAATGTTGCTTCGTTTGTTTGGAGCGAAGATTCATCCTAAAGCGGTGGTATATTCTTCCGTAAAAGTATATTATCCGGCGAATCTTGAGATGGGTGCATATAGTTGCTTGGCGCCATACGTAGATTGTTACAACGTGGATAAAATAATTATTGGCGCTCACGCTATAATATCACAAGGTGCATATCTTTGCACTGCAAGTCATGACATTACCAACCGGCTCCATCCGCTGATTACAGCCCCCATCAAAATTGAAGAGCAAGCATGGGTTGGTGCCGATGCTTTTGTGGGCATGGGGGTGACTATTGGAGAGGGAGCGGTAGTTGGAGCTCGAGCATGTGTATTTAAAGATGTGGAGCCGTGGACTGTAGTAGGTGGTAATCCGGCGAAGTTTCTTAAAAAACGAGTAATAAAAGAATAATCATGCTTGATTTGACAGTTATCATTCTGACTTATAACGAGGAGATACATATACGTCGTTGTTTGGAAAATATCTGCCCGATTGCCAAGAAAGTGATTGTGGTTGATAGTCCATCAACCGATTCGACAGTTGCCATCTGTCATGAATTTGACAACGTGGAGGTGGTGGAGCATAAATATCCTGGAAATCAAGCAGAACAGTTTAATTGGGCAATCAATAATCTGGAAATTGAAACGGAATGGGTTCTTCGACTTGATGCTGACGAATATCTTACTCCGGAGCTGATTGATGAACTAAAGGAAAAGTTGCCGTCGCTCCCAGATGAAGTTAATGGTATCATATTTAACCGACGCCACATTTTTATGGGCAAATGGGTGAAACGTGGAGTTTATCCTGTAAAATTGCTTAGAATGTTCCGTTACGGCAAAGGTGTGTGTGAGCAACGGCTTATGGACGAGCATATACAACTCATAGAGGGACGGTCTGTAGAATTTAATTATGACTTCTGCGACCATAACCTTAATAATTTGAGTTGGTGGACACAGAAGCATATTGGGTATGCTATTCGAGAGGCTACGGATTTGCTTGATATGGAGTATGATTTGACCGGTTCGGCAAAAAATGATGAAACTATTAAGCTCAGTTCTCAAGCGTTGAAAAAGCGTCGGCGCAAGCATGGTTATGCTAAAAAGCCGCTGTTTTGGCGCTCGTTTGCTTATTTCATTTATAGATACTTTTTTAAACTTGGATTTCTTGAGGGGAAAGAGGGCTTTTTATGGCATTTCCTACAAGGGTGGTGGTATCGAACGTTGGTCGATGCGAAGGTATATGAAATTAAGCGTAAAAGCGAGGGGAATCCCGAACGAATAAAAGCTATTCTGAGAGATGAATATAATATAAATATATAACGGGAGTTTCTAATGTCACGTCATGCATATTGTATAATTGCACATTACGATTCGTATTGTCTGCAAACGTTAATTAATCTAATCGACGATGAACGCAATGATATATATATTCTTATAGATAAAAAATCGGATTTTCAGCAATTTGTTGATCTGAGGGCGACAAAAAGTAAGCTAATAATACCAACGCCATCAGTATCTATATCATGGGGTTCGTTGTCTTTAGTAAAAGCGGAGTTGGCGATATTTAAAATTGCGATTTCGCAAGGGAGGTATGATTACTTGCATTTACTTTCTGGTCAAGATTTGCCCCTTAAAACACAAAATCAAATTCATGATTTTTTTGATGCTTTAAAAGAGGGAACAAATATGATAGGATTTGTCAATGACGAATCTAACAATCACGATTTGGCGAGAAAGACTAACTATCATTACTTTTTTCTGAATAAATTTTGCTGTCCCAATTCCTTTGTTCGGAAGGTATTTTCGTGCGTTCGTAAATCCATGTTAAAGTTGCAAAAGATTGTAGGATACAAACGAAAATATGAGATGAAATTGTTTAAAGGGAGCAGTTGGGTCTCAGTAACCAGTGACTTTGCGTCGTATTTAGTAGAAAGGGAAGCCTATATCCTAAATACATTTAAAAGGATTCCGTGTGCCGACGAAATCTACAAACAGACGATGATAATGTCCTCGAAATATAGAGGAACAGTATATGACGTAACTTTGGAAAATGCAGGCATGACACGTAAGATAGATTGGGGGCGTGGAAGACCATATATCTGGAGAATATGCGATTTTGACGAACTGATAGAATCAACAGCCCTGTTTGCGAGAAAGTTTTCATCATCAGTCGATAAGGATATAATAGACCGTGTCGCAAGATACCTTTTCGGAAAGTAGAATTTCAGTGTGAAGTTGGTGGCCATGACATTAATTCCTTGACATGGTGGGAGTGGAAATATTATAATTCAATATGTGGCAACATATGATATTGATTATTAATGTTTTTCTTTTGATTATTGTTTCAAGGAGATGAAGATTTCGATAATAACAGCGGCATATAATAGTGTTGCGACGCTTGGTGATACGATGCGCAGTGTGTTGTCCCAAAGCTACGAAGATTGGGAGCATATTGTTGTTGATGGCGGTTCGAAAGATGGCTCTGTGGAGTTGATACGGGAGATGGAGCCGCGTTATGACGGTCGCCTTCGGTGGATTAGTGAGCCGGACCGTGGCATCTATGACGCTATGAACAAGGGGATTGCGATGGCAACAGGAGATGTTGTCGGAATTCTGAATTCCGATGATTTCTACACAGCGAGCGATATTCTTGAACGTGTAGCTAAGGAAATGGGGGCTGAAGAGGGGATAGATGCTGTTTATGGGGATATTCATTTCGTAAATGATGCAGATTTAGATCGTTGCGTCAGGTATTATTCGTCGAAAGGGTTTCGTCGGTGGAAGATGCGTATGGGTTATCAGCCGGCGCACCCCAGTTTTTATTGTCGCCGGAGGGTGTATGAGCAAATCGGGACGTTTGATACCGGCTTTAAGGTCGGGGCAGATTTCGAACATCTTTTGCGAACGATCTATGTTAATCGTATTAACGTGCGGTATATGCCGCTTGATTTCGTTACGATGCGCACCGGAGGTGCGTCAACATCGGGGATTAGCAGTTATATGACTATAATCCGGGATAAAGTTAAGGCATTTCGAAAGCATGGCAAGCGGTGGGTGTATCTGACAATTTGGATGTGTTATCCATCGAAGGTATTGGAGGTATTACTACCGAAACGAAAAAGAAAATAACAACACCTAATATAAAATAAACAACTTATCGTGGCAAAAAAAGTATTCGTAAGCGGCTGTTATGATATGCTCCATAGCGGGCATGTTGCGTTTTTCAAATCAGCGTCGCAGTATGGCGACCTTTACGTAGGTATAGGCTCGGATGAAACCATCCTTCACTATAAGAATCGCAAGACTGTCTATTCGGAGAAGGAACGATTGTATATGGTAAAGGCAATACGCTATGTTACAGATGCGTATATAAATTCCGGTAGCGGAATAATGGACTTTGTCCCAACGCTCGACATTGTGAAACCCGATGTTTTTGTTGTAAATACTGATGGTGGAAGCGATGAGAAACGACGATTATGTGAGTCGCGAGGAATCGAGTATATAGAGTTGGAACGAGTGCCGGATGCAGGGCTTGAGGCTCGCTCAACGACATCGCTGCGAACGAATGTTAAGTCAAATATTCCATATCGTGTGGACTTAGCCGGGACATGGATAGACCAACCATATGTTTCGGAGCATCACCCCGGATGGGCAATCACGGTATCGATAGAACCGACTCGAGAGTTTATGGAGCGCGGAGGGTTGTCGACCTCAACACGCAATGCCGCGCTAAAGATATGGCCTTACGAATTGCCAAACTACAATGAGGAGATGTTGGCGCGATTGCTATTTTGTTTTGAGAACGATCCGGAAAGCCATGGTCATATATCGGGAGCTCAAGATGCAATCGGAATTTGTGTCTCAGGGTTGACCCGTCACTACTATGACAATCGATATTGGCCGGCAAAGATAGAGTCGGTGCATGATGAAGACGTGTTGTCGTGGTTGGAAAAGCATGTGTGCTTGGTGGAAATGTTCCCACGTCGTGAGAATGTTAACGTGCTTGAAGGCAAGGATATAACACGCGATAAAGTTAAAGCGCTTGCCGATGCCGCCAATCGTTGTTGGATCGCTATTTTAGCAAAAGATTTGACATCATTTGCGGAGGCATTTGGCGACTCATTTGATGCACAAGTAGCAATGTTCCCTGCTATGATGCAACCCGGAGTAGAAGAATATATTGAGCGATGCAAAGCTTCGGGAGCGTTGGCATGGAAGATGTGTGGTGCCGGAGGTGGCGGACATCTTGCCATTGTAGTGGAAGAAATACCTGATTTTGCAATACCAATTAAAATCAGACGACCGTAGCCGAGAATAAGGAGCTATCGCTCAAAAAATGCATAAATGTAGGGTATGAAATTGTTGATAACCGGGATTCATGGATTTGTGGGGAGCAATATAGTTGCATCTCTTAAGGATAAGCATGAAATTTATGGTCTTGATATAGTGACTCCGGACAAAGATGGGGTTGTAAAGACATATACATGGGATAATCTTGCAGATGGGTCGTTGCCGGATGTAGATGCGGTAATACATCTTGCCGGGAAAGCGCACGACACAAAAAATGAGGCAGATGCTGAAGTGTATTTCAAGGTAAATACCGGGTTGACACAAAAGATATATGATTATTATCTCCAATCCACGGCTCGAAAGTTTGTGTTTTTCAGTTCGGTGAAAGCTGCAGCAGATAGTGTAGAGGGAGACATGCTCGATGAGAATATTACGCCGAAGCCGATAGGCCCTTACGGAGAAAGTAAGATAAAAGCAGAGGAGTATATTCGGTCGAAGTGGGCTGTCACTGACAAGGATACGTATATATTCCGCCCGTGCATGATACACGGACCCGGTAATAAAGGGAATTTAAATTTATTGTATTCGGTTATACGTCATGGAATACCTTGGCCGTTGGGGGCATTTGATAATAAGCGCTCGTTTACTTCGGTTGAAAATTTGATTTATATCATTGACAGATTGCTTGAGAGCGAAGTGGCAACCGGCATCTACAATATCGGAGATGACAAGCCGTTGTCGACCAACGAATTGATAACGTTGATGTGTGGCGCGATGGGGAAAAAGCCGAGGATATGGAAGGTGGGACGAGGCTTAATCAAGTTTGTCGCGTCGACGGGGACACTACTGCACCTGCCTCTTAATAAAGAGCGCTTGCGCAAGTTGACAGAGAATTATGTTGTCGATAACCGCAAGATAAAGCTCGTGCTTGGAATTGAAGAGTTGCCGGTGAGTTCGTCGGAAGGAATTGTCCGTACGATAAAATCGTTTGGAGAATAAAAGATTTGATAAAACAAATTAAAAATGGAATATATAGTAATAGCGATTTTATTGTTGGTGGTTGAGTTGGTTTATTTTAAGGTTGCTGACCGCTATAACATTATCGATAAGCCTAATGAGCGTAGTTCGCACACAAAAGTGACGTTGCGAGGAGGCGGTATAATTTTCTTAATAGGAGCATGGGTGTGGGCTGCATTTTATGGCCTGCAGTACCCCTGTTTTCTAATAGGATTGACGCTAATAGGGGGAAT
This sequence comes from uncultured Barnesiella sp., assembly GCA_964462445.1. Lineage (GTDB taxonomy): Bacteria > Bacteroidota > Bacteroidia > Bacteroidales > Muribaculaceae > JAGBWK01. The sequence continues at coordinate 44,866 of CAYWXG010000011.1, forward strand.
AAGTTTTGCCGATGATATCCGTTCCGTCCCCAATAAATTGCGACTGATAGTTCAATTTGTGTCGATGATGCTGATGTTTGTAGACTTAGGCTTGTATAGTGCTACATCGTGGTGGTTGTTGTTGCCGGCATTAATAGTCAGTGTGGGGATTATCAATGCGTATAACTTTATGGATGGTATAAATGGGATAACGGGATGCTATTCATTAGCAGTGTTGGCTCCATTGTACTATCTAAATAGTGAAATACGATTTGTAGATGAAAATTTGATATTGGTTACGGGGTTGAGTGCTATAGTATTTTTAGTTTTCAATTTTCGCAAGAAAGCCAAATGCTTTGCCGGAGATGTGGGGTCGGTCAGTGTAGCATTGATATTGCTCTTCATATTGGGAAGGCTGATAATATATACTCAAAATCCGGTGTATTTATTATTCTTGGGCGTGTATGGTGCGGATTCAGTTTTGACAATCGTGCATCGTATAATGCTGAAGGAAAATCTCGGAGAAGCGCATCGAAAGCATGCCTATCAATTGATGTCGAATGAATTGAAAATGCAACATCGATTGGTGTCGACAATCTATATGTTGTTGCAATTGGTGATATCGTTCGGATTGATAATTATTGGCGAAGTTTGTGGACAGTGGATTTATTTTATAGCAGTAGTGGTATTGCTTGCTATAGGGTATGTCGCGTTTATGAAGAAGAATTATCATTTACATGAAGAATATTTGCAAAGGAGGTGAGTAAAATGATAATAGGATTAGAGCTTTTTGAAAAGATGTTGGTTGAAGCGTCGACAAGTGAGCGGTTGCGCACAAATTTTGATTTGCGAAATTCATCGTCGGACACCTCCCAGCGTATGCTTAATGCGTTGCTACCGGGGACTGAAGTGCCAATCCATCGACATCTTTCGACGTCGGAGACCGTGGTGTTGCTAAAAGGGCATATTGCTGAGGTTTATTATGATGATTTCGGAAACGAAACGGAGCGAATAGAGCTTGATGCCAATGGGGCAGACCGCGGAGTTCAGGTGGCTGCCGGACGATGGCACACTGTAGAGGTGTATGAACCCTCGGTTATTATAGAGTTTAAGGCAGGGTCGTATGAGCCCTTGTCGGAAGATGAAATATTAAAGAAATAGGCTCTAAAATAGGCGATATGTTAAGAATATAGCACATTATTGCAACAATTTGATTACTAATTTTCATTATTTGTAAAAAACTTTTAAATTTACAAAAGAAATTCATTTAACATATATCGGATTTAGAAGTAATTATGCAGAAATTGTTTGAGGACTATATCCCGGCAGGAGTGAAAAAAGTGGGAAACATTATCATTTCGTTTAATAATGATGAAGTCAGCAATAAAGTTTCACAATGTTTGCAAATCAATGGATTCGGTGTATATACGTGTAAGACTTTCGCCGAGTTAATGGAAATAGAGCATGAAGATGTCAAGTGCATAGTAGTGGACATTACAAAGGGACATCGTTCGACATTTCATGCAATAGAGCTAATAAAGCAAATGCCAGTAGGGTCGAGAATCCCTTTGTTGGTCGTAGCAGATGGAGAATCGACAACCAACGTGGTTCGCGCTCTCAATTCGGGAGCAAATGATTATATCATACAACCCTATTCCGATAAGGATTTTATTGCACGTATCAAAAAGATGATTTCATAAAAACCGATAATTGAAAGAATAATGATATATAACAGTAAAAAGGCGCCTGAGGGTGCTTTTTTTGTATGGCATAGTTAGATAATGAAAATTCGCAGATTTTTGTTAAATTTGTAGAGATAAAGGTAAGAAAGGGAAAAATGAAGCATATAGCAGTATTTGCATCGGGCAACGGCTCGAATGCGGAAAATATAATACGATATTTTAAGTTGCATGACTTGGGCTGGGAAGTGTCGGTAGTGGTAAGCAATCGAGCAGATGCGTATGTATTGCAACGTGCTGAGCGACAAAATGTTCCGTCGGTCGTGATGACGAAGGATCAGTTTAATAATCAAACTGAGATGTCGTTGGTTTTGGAGCAATATTCCGTTGATGCGATAGTGCTTGCGGGATTTCTACTAATGATACCTACGTGGCTTATCTCACGATATCCTGAGCGTATAATCAATATTCACCCGTCGCTGTTGCCTAAATATGGCGGTCGTGGAATGTATGGACGTCATGTTCATGAGGCAGTAGTAGCCGCCGGCGAACGAGAGAGCGGAATAACGATACATATTGTGAATGAGGATTGTGATGGGGGCAAAGTGTTGTTTCAGGCGAGAACGGAAGTGACAGTTGAGGATAGTGCGGAAGATGTGGAGGGAAAGATTCATGAGTTGGAGGCGAGGTATTATCCGGCAGTGGTCGCAGCGACATTGACGTGCTGCGAGGTAGGAGAATGTATAGTAAAGTGATGCGGCTGTAATACGCTGGTATTTGCGTAGTTGCCGTTTTGGGAGGCAAAAATTTTGTTATAAAGTTGGTGGAATGGAAAAGAAATTGTAATTTTGCAGTGGGTAAGTCCTACACGGCATGCTCCCCCTGAACTCCGCCAGGTCTTGGTCGAAGCAACGGTAGGGCGGTTGTAGCGGCGCGATGTAGTAAGCTTGCCCTTTTTTTATAAACACAAATTACCTCGATAGAGGGTTATATAAACAATATGCCTCGGATTATTTCCGGGGCATATTAGTTGTTTTATTTTTGATTTTGAGGCTCATTAATCGGAATTGATGATGGGGCTATTTCCATTTTCGGTAGGCATAACCGAGCATGTTGAAAGCTTCACGGTCGAGTTCTTCGCGGAATTGGGGTGCTGCGATGGAAATGAGCATACGAGCGCGGTCAACCATATTGCGTCCGCGCAAGTTGACAGCTCCATATTCTGTAACAACCCAATTGGTTTGGAATCGAGTGGTTACAACGCCTGCTCCCGGTTTCAAAGTGGGTCGGATTTTGCTTTCTCCTTTAGATGTTGTAGAAAGCATCGCGATGAAGGATTGTCCTCCATGGCTACGCGATGTGCCGTAGACGAAGTCGTGTTGTCCTCCAACACCGGAGAAGATACGAGTACCGATAGAGTCGGCGCAAATTTGCCCGGATAAGTCGATTTCGAGACAAGAGTTTATCGCAACCATGTCTTTGTTTTGAGCGATTATGAAGGGGTCGTTAACCCAAGCAATGTCGCGGAAAACTACGTCGCTGTTGTGGTCGAGGAAGTCGTATAGCTTTCTGGTGCCTAAAGCTAAAGAAGCGACCGATTGACCGGGGCATATTTCTTTAGTAGAGTTGTCGACAATTCCCCGATTAATAAGGTCGACCATGCCGTTTGTCATGGCTTCAGTGTGGATGCCAAGGTGTTTATGAGAGTGCAGAGCGTGTAGCACTGCATTGGGAATTGCGCCAACGCCGATTTGAAGGGTTGAGCCATCCTTGATTTCTTGTGCGATATATCTTCCAATGGCAAGTTCCGCCTCTGTAGGTTCAATGTCTGGAGTCTCGGCTAAAGGGTCGTTTACTTTGACGAGGACGTCGATTTTAGAAGTGTGAATCACCGAGTCGCCATATGTGAAAGGCATCATAGGGTTGATTTGTGCTATAATTAATTTCGCACATTCAACAGCTGCAGGCGTTATATCTGCAGAGACACCGAGCGAGACGTATCCATTTTCATCGGGCAAAGAGCAGTTGATGAAAGCGACGTCAAGTTTGATAGTGCCGTCGCGGAATAAAATTGGGACTTGACCGAAGAATCGAGGAGTCGTTGTTGCATATCCTTCATTGACCCATCCACGCACGGCATTGGAAACGAAGAAAGAGTCAATATGGAAAGCGTCTTTAAGTTCCGGCTTGCAAAGCGGAGAAACTCTACGCGCTAAAGCGAAAGCATTATATAGAGTGACATCGGTCAGTTCGTTCCCTCGTTTCGCTAAAGCGGCGACGAGCGCTTCGGGGATTGAGCAACTGCCTTGAACAAAAACATGGTCACCACTTTTTACGAGTTTGACAGCATCATCGGCGGTCATATATTTGTTTTCTTTTGTCATGATAGTATTTTGTGTTATCTCATTGCATAATTGAATTTATATTGAATATGCGAGAAGTTTAATTTTAAAATTCCAATTTAAGGATTAAAAAAGTAAGTAAATGTTGCAAACTATATATAATACTAAAATTGCGCAAACAATGAAGTGTTGTGCAATTTTATGTAAAGATACGTAAAATTTGAGATAAAAAAGTGTGTTTAGATATTTTTGCCAATATTTTTGCCAATAAGGATAGGGATTGTTAGAAGTTATTTAGAGGCGGTGTAGATAGTACATACTCCGAATGAGAGAGGATGGAATGAAGAGTTTCGTAGGCCGGCTACTTCCATTAGGTCGGTCATGGCGTTGCCTTGTGCCACAGCGGCAATAGACTCGGGTAGGTAGCTATAGGCTCGCACGTCTTTAGATACGATACGTCCGACGAGAGGAATTATGTAGCGTGTGTAGAATTTATAGAAAGGCTTAACCCACGGAGAGCGGGGTGTTGAAAGTTCGATGACGACAATACGACCACCTTTGCGGAGTACGCGAGTCATTTCTTTGTATCCTTCGAGGAGGTGTTCGAAGTTGCGCACACCATATGCAACCGTGATGCAGTCGAAAGAGTTGTCGGGGAATGGAAGGTTTAGGCAGTCGGCTTGAAGTAAATCTATTCTTTGATTGAGTCCCGCTTTGTTGACCTTTTTGCGCCCAATGGCGAGCATACCTTCCGAGAGGTCTATGCCGGTGATTTGGGCATCGTGGAGACGTTGGCTAAGAGCGATAGCGACGTCGGCGGTGCCGGTGGCGACGTCCAAAATTTTAGTTGGAGAATCAACGGCAGCTTTTTTAATAGCTTTTCGCAACCAACGACGATGCAGCCCGAAGCTCATGGCGGCGTTCATGAAGTCGTAGGCCGGAGCGATGGAATCAAACATCGCTTCGACCTGTTGAGTTTTGTTTCTTTCGTCGCCGGAATAGGGGTTTATACGTTCGGCAGCATCGCCCATTAGTATGCGAGATTAAAAGATTGCTTAAAGAATGTTTTTAAGGCAGTTGAGCACATTGTTTTCGATGCGTTGGTTGAGGTGCACTTCGGGAGTGCGTACGAATTGTTTGCCTGTGATGTGTTCGTATAGCTCCACGTAACGATCGGTAACAGAGTTAACGAAATCCTCAGTCATTTCGGGAACTTGTTGCCCCTCTTTGCCCATGAAGTTGTGGTCGATGAGCCATTGACGCACGAATTCTTTAGAGAGTTGACGTTGAGGTTCGCCTTTTTCGAAACGTTCGTTGTAGCCTTCGGCATAGAAGTAGCGAGAGGAGTCGGGAGTGTGTATTTCGTCGATGAGGATAACTTTACCATCGCGTTTGCCGAATTCGTATTTAGTGTCGACGAGTATAAGTCCTTTAGCGGCGGCCATTTCAGAGCCTTTGGCGAAAAGGGCGCGAGTGTATCGTTCCATAACTTCGTAGTCCTCGGCAGAAACGATTCCTTGAGCTATAATTTCTTCGCGAGAGATATTTTCGTCGTGGCCTTCGTCGGCTTTAGTAGTAGGAGTAATAATTGGTTCGGGGAAACGTTCGTTTTCGCGCATTCCCTCGGGGAGTTTAACGCCACATATTTCACGACAACCGGCTTGATATTCACGCCAAGCAGAGCCGGTGAGGTAGCCGCGAATAATCATTTCCACGCGGAAACCTTCGCATTTGTAGCCAACCGTAACCATTGGGTCGGGAGACGCAATTTTCCAGTTCGGAACGATGTCGGCAGTAGCGTCGAGGAAAGTTTCAGCGATTTGGTTGAGAACTTGACCTTTATAGGGTATTCCTTTTGGAAGAATAACGTCGAAAGCCGAAATTCGGTCGGTGGCAATCATGACCATAATGTCGTCGTTGATAGTGTAGACGTCGCGCACTTTGCCATGATAAACAGCGGTTTGTCCCGGAAATTGAAAGTCGGTAGTCAAAAGAGTATTGTCCATAAAAGTCAAATTATAAATATATTTATGAATTAATTATTATCGATAGATTGAGAATTTGTGTCGGCGGAATGGTTGTCGGTTTTGAGTTCTTTGAGTGAGTTGTCGTAGCGTTCGTATGCTTCGACGATGCGTTGCACCAAGTGGTGCCGCACTATATCTTTTTTGCCGAACTCTACTTTACCGATGCCGTCGACGCCATCGAGAATGCGAAGTGCTTGCACGAGTCCTGATTGTGTGGAACGAGGGAGGTCGATTTGAGACGTGTCGCCCGTGATTATCATTTTAGCGTTCATACCCAATCGGGTAAGGAACATTTTAATCTGGTGTGTAGTGGTGTTTTGAGCTTCGTCGAGCACGATAACAGCGTCGTTGAGAGTGCGACCACGCATGAAAGCCAAAGGTGCAATTTGAATGACTTTGGTTTCCATGTATTCTTTAAGTTTGATAGCCGGAATCATGTCCTCGAGAGCATCGTAGAGCGGTTGCAAATATGGGTCGATTTTATCCTTCATGTCGCCGGGGAGGAATCCGAGCTTTTCGCCGGCTTCAACGGCGGGACGAGAAAGAATTATTTTTCTGACCTCTTTATTTTTTAGGGCTCTGACTGCGAGTGCTATGGCGACGTAGGTTTTACCTGTACCGGCGGGGCCGAGGGCAAAAGTGAGGTCGTTTTTGATGAAAGTTTCGACGAGGCGTTGCTGATTTGGGGTGCGTCCGCTGATGGGTTTGCCATTAATACCATAGATAATGACGTCGTCCATTTTGAGTTCTTTGGGTTGTTCCCCTTTGACGATGTCGAGAATAACGTCCTCGGATAGTTTGTTGAACTTAACGCAGTAGGCTTCGAGTTCTTTGATTTTAGCTTCGAATTCTGAAGTTTCTTTGTCGTCGCCAATAACTTTTATGACCGAACCACGCGCCGCAAGTCTTAGTTTTGGGAATAGGTTTTTAATCAACTGCATGTTGCAATTGTTTACACCATAAAAGCAAACGGGGTCAACGTTGTCGATGATAATAATTCGTTCAATCATAAAATTAAAGTCGGGAAGAGGAGGAGTCAAAAATAATGGTACAAATTTAAGAAAAAAGGGGAAAAAGAAAGCAAATATATTATTAAAAAAGTGATAAAGAGGAAATAAATAGTGAGAGATGGTGTTTTGAGGGGGGTGTGAGGGCGGGGGCTCACTCCATGGGGCTGTGGGGATATTCGGGTATGACAAAAAAAGAGATGCCGAAAATTCGACATCTCTTTTGCGCTTCAGGATGGGCTTGAACCAACGACCCCCTGATTAACAGTCAGGTGC
>CAYWXG010000012.1:0-51188 GCA_964462445.1 uncultured Barnesiella sp.
GTGCAAAGGTAGACACTTTTACGCTCACAACCAAATATTTTTATTAATATTTTTGTGAAAATTTGTGAAAAATATGTTGCAAAACATACTTTTCCCTCTGCACCAATCGGTTACACGAGGAAAAAATATTACATAATTTATTTTAATACTATATCTCTTTTTAAAACACCCTCCTAACAATTTTGCAACTGAAACTATACATATATTAATAATTTCAACATTATATTTAAGGTAGAACTACTTTCCCCAATCTCGCACTATCATATTTAGCCTCTCAACAAAAATGAGAGAAAATGTTGATAAAATTATTTTCCACGTATTGGGGCTATAAAATATAATTTGTAATTTTGGGGCTATCAATTAAGAAAAATCCCACAACACCACTTTATGGAACCATTTATTCATCTCCATGTCCACTCACAATTCTCCGTCCTCGACGGTCAAGCCTCTATCAACGCCTTGGTAGACAAGGCAATGAGCGACGGCATGCCGGGATTGGCACTCACCGACCATGGCAACATGTTCGGCGTGAAGGAGATGTTTAATTATATAAAGAAGAAAAAGGGAAAACTCAAAGACGAGAAAGCAAAACTCGAGAAGCAACTCGCAGAAGCACAAGAAGCCGGCGATACAGAGAAGGTGACTGCTCTTAAAAATGATATCGACAAAGTTGTTCGCAAAATAAATTTCAAACCGATATACGGGTGCGAAATGTATGTTGCCAACACACGAATGACCGAGCACACCGACAAACGCGACACCGGTCGACACCTCGTAGTTCTTGCAAAAAACGAAAAAGGGTATCATAACCTCATTAAACTTGTTTCAAAAGCTTGGACCGATGGATTTTACTCCCACCCACGTACCGACAAGGTTGAGTTGGAGAAATATCATGAAGGTCTCATTGTATGTTCAGCCTGTCTCGGTGGTGAGTTGCCCCGCTTAATTCAAGCCGGAGAAATTGCAGAAGCTGAACGACAAGCCGAATGGTTCAAAAGTGTCTTCGGCGAAGATTACTACATTGAATTACAACGACACAAAGCCACTGTTACTAACGCCAACCATGCCGTTTTTGAAGTTCAAGAAAGAGTCAATCCCGAACTGATAAACATTGCACGCAAACTCAACATCAAATTAGTGTGTACCAACGACGTACACTTCGTAAACGAAGATGACGCCGATGCTCACGAACGCTTGATTTGCATCTCAACCGGGAAACGCTTATCGGATGAAGGGCGTATGCTCTACTCCAAACAGGAGTGGATGAAAACACAGGCCGAGATGAATGAACTGTTCAAGGATATCCCCGAGGCGCTCTCCAACACTATTGAAATTTTGGACAAGGTCGAAACTTACGATATTGACCACGCCCCCATCATGCCCTTCTACGAGATTCCAAAAGAATTTGGAACAGAAGAAGAATATCGCCAACGTCTCACCGAAGAAGACCTTTTCAACGAGTTCACTCAAGACGAAAATGGCAATGTAATTCTCTCGCGCGAAGATGCCGAAAAGAAAATAAAAAAACTCGGAGGTTACGACAAACTATACCGCATCAAATTCGAGGCTGATTACTTGGCAAAATTAGCCTACGAAGGAGCAGAACGCCGATACGGTAAAGACCTTAGCGACGATCTCAAAGAGCGTATAAAATTCGAATTGCACATTATGAAGACAATGGGTTTCCCGGGCTACTTCCTTATCGTGCAGGATTTTATCAACGTTGCCCGACAAAAACTCGATGTCAGTGTGGGTCCAGGACGAGGTTCAGCTGCCGGTTCTGCCGTAGCTTATTGCCTTGGCATCACACAAATCGACCCGGTAAAATACGACCTACTTTTCGAGCGTTTCCTCAATCCCGACCGTATTTCTCTGCCCGATATCGACATTGACTTCGACGACGACGGTCGTGCTCGCGTGCTTAAATATGTAACCGAAAAATATGGAGAAGAAAAGGTTGCCCATATTATCACTTACGGCACCATGGCTGCCAAATCGGCGATTAAGGACGTAGCACGCGTGGAAGACCTGCCGCTCCCAGAAAGTGACCGACTCACCAAACTCATACCGCGCCACATGCCCGAAGTCAATGGCAAAGAGTTGAAACAGACTCTCGAAAACTGCTATAAACACTTACCCGACTTCATATCCGAGCTTGAAAATGGCACAGAATCGGTCAAACAAACTTTGCGCTATGCTCTTCAGCTCGAAGGCAATGTAAGAAATACAGGCGTTCATGCATGCGGTGTTATTATATGTCGCGACGATGTAACTGATTGGGTCCCTGTCAGTACCGCTGTTGACAAAACAGATGGACGCGTATTGGTCACCCAATACGAAGGACGCGTAATCGAGGAAACCGGACTCATCAAAATGGACTTCCTCGGACTAAAAACTTTGTCAATCATCAAGGACGCCATCAAAAACATCAAACTCACCCGTGGCATTGACGTTGACATTGACACAATCCCAATCGACGACCCCAAGACCTACCAACTCTATTGCGAAGGTCGCACTACCGGAACATTCCAATTTGAGTCGGCAGGTATGCAAAAATATCTACGTGAGCTACAACCATCTACCTTTGAGGACCTTATAGCCATGAACGCGCTATACCGCCCCGGTCCGATGGAATATATCCCCGACTTCGTTGCTCGTAAGCATGGTCGCTCACCTATCGTTTACGATATTCCAATCATGGAGCAATACCTCAAGGACACTTACGGCGTCACCGTATACCAAGAGCAAGTCATGCTCCTATCTCGACTTCTTGCCAACTTCACCCGTGGAGAAAGCGACACCTTGCGTAAAGCTATGGGTAAGAAGATGATTGACAAAATGAACGAGCTGAAAGGAAAATTCCTTGAAGGAGGCAAAGCCAACGGGCACAATGAAGAAGTGCTCAAAAAAATATGGACCGATTGGGAAAAATTTGCATCTTACGCATTCAACAAGAGCCATGCAACCTGCTATAGTTGGGTAGCATTCCAAACCGCATATCTTAAAGCCAACTATCCCGCAGAATACATAGCAGCTGTGCTTAGCCGTAACCGCAACGATATTTCAAAATTAACCAACTTCATGGACGAATGTAAGTCGTTGCACATCCAAGTAAAAGGACCCGACGTAAATGAAAGTTTTGGTGACTTTGGTGTGAACTCCAAGGGGGATATTCGCTTCGGACTTGCCGCAATAAAAGGTGTTGGCGAAAATGTTGCCAATGTAATTATCGAAACACGCCAACAAGGAGGTCCATTCTCTTCAATTTACGACTTCGTTGAACGAGTCCCTCTCGCAACTCTCAACCGTCGCACGTTTGAATCTTTAGCACTTGCCGGAGCATTTGACTGCTTTGAAGATGTTCAACGTGAAGATTATTTTGAGAAAAACAACAAAGATGAAAGCCTGTCGGAATTGCTACTCCGATATGGACAATTATACCAAAAAGCAAGTCAAGAACAGACAGCGTCACTTTTTGGCGACGAAGATTTGTCGTTGAACACTGCCGGGCGCCCCGTCATACATCATGCCGTGCCTTGGTTTGACATCGTACGCTTAGAAAAAGAACGCGAACTCGTAGGCATGTTCCTATCGGCACACCCTCTCGACCCATATTACATGGAGCTCGCGTATGGATGCAACACAAGCCTAAAGGATTTTTTCGAAAAAAATGACGTCGTAGAAGAGCGCGAAATCTCTTTCGGAGGCATGGTTGTCTCTTTCGAAGAACGGCCCTCGAAAAAAGGCGGCATGTACGGACGCCTAAAAATCGAGGACTACACCGGCTCTGCCGAACTCATGCTTTTCGGGCAAGACTACATCAAATTCGCCAACTTCGGCAAAATAGGGACACCAATATATGTGACCGGAGTCTATGCCAAAGGCTACAATAACGAACTTCGCTTCAAAATAAACGATATAAAACTTTTATCTGAAACAAAAGGACATCTCATAAACTCAATAACCATAACTCTCGACAAATCAGACATTAATGATGGATTAATCAATGCACTACTCGACCATAGCAACGACTCCACGACCAGCCGCGGAGCGCTCAATTTCAAGCTATTTGACAACGAGGCAAATCGTGCTATATTAATGTCATCCGACGTAAGAGTACCTCTCAATCGCAAACTCGTGACTCTCCTTGACGATTTCAATTTAGAATATAAGTTTAACTAAAATAACACTAACAATTATGGCATTCAAATTCACAGACGACAATGTAGACGAAGTAATAGCATCAGGTAAACCTGTAGTTATTGATTTTTGGGGCACATATTGCGGTCCTTGCATGGCTATGTCGCCCATCGTTGATGAGTTGGCAGAAGAATATGCCGACAAAGTTGTAATAGGGAAATACAACGTTGAAGAAGAAAACGACTTCGCTGCTGCCAACCGCATCATGTCTATTCCCGCTTTCTTATTCTACAAAGACGGCAAAAAGGTGGCTATTCGCCTTGCCGGCTCACAATCTAAAGAAACATTAAAAGGAAAAATTGACGAACTTTTGGCTATGTAATTTCAGCTGAAAGTATCACCTAAACACAAGCCGAGGAGAAAAACTCCCCGGCTTTTTTTTGTATCCCAAAGCTCATTATTTTTTCACAAATTGGCATTATTAAATAATAGAAAATAACACTTTCGCGGGAAAAATCTTGCAAAAATTGAATGTTTTTCATATTTTTGAACGATTTTTTGTTATTATAAAGTGGGAGTAGTTATTATGATAGATACCATCAACGCAACAAATATTTATATTTTTTCAACTCTCTGTCCATAATTCTTAATATTAATCCCATCGGCATAAAAATCAAATAAAAATGCCATATTAAACGAAACTCAACACTCACCAAAGTTGAATATTAGTTAACTTAGAAAATATCAACAAATAAATAATAAATATGAAATTAATTTATGGAGTATTGTCGACAGCGATGCTTTTAGCAATCAGTAGTAGCTGTAGCGACGATTACAATCCGAGCGAGGGCACTTCCGGGAAAATAAACCCGCTACTCGAGCTCGACACCGACGCGATAACGTCGCGTTCTCAAGCACAAAGCAGAGATGCTGCAACCATCTCAGTAAACGACTTGAAATTACGACTAACTTCTACTGACGGGTCTTTCTCAAGGGAATGGGGGTCAATTTCTGAATTTGATAACAATGAATTGTTTAAAGTAGGCACATACACTCTTGAAGCAATTTATGGCACCATAGAAGAGGAAGGTTTTGAAAAGCCCTACTACTATGGCTCTACCCAAGTCGTAGTAAAAGAGAACAAAGTAACTCAAGCTTCATTAAGCGCAGAATTAGCCAATTCTATGGTAAGTATCGCCACAACCGAAGCTTTCCAATCCTATTTCTCAAACTATTCATTCCAAGCACGCTCAGAAGGTGGCAAATACATCAACTTCACGTCAACCGAATCTCGTCCCGGCTACATTCGTCCCGGGAAAGTTACGGTTACTGCTGATGTCACGAAGCCCAATGGCGTGACTGCCTCTCTTGAAGCTGCTGTTTTTGTAGCTGAGCCAAAACATCACTATACAATTACTATCGATGTTAATAATGGCGAAGCCGGCGATGCTCAATTGGTTATTACCTATGACGACATGCTCGACCAGGAAGATGTATACATTGATCTTAGCGACGACATTCTAAGTGCTCCCGCTCCGGTTATAATTGCCCAAGGTTTTGATACCGCTTCAGCTATCTCTATTGTTGAAGGAGAAAAGAGTGAAAACACCCCAAGTTTCTTCATCAACGCCGAAGGTGGACTCAGCTCTGTTGTTATGACAACAAAATCGTCTACCCTCATCGAACAAGGATGGTACAGCGAAATTGATTTGGTCGCTGCCACCGAAGCTCAAAAATCAAAATTGGAATCATTAGGACTCGATGTTAAAGGATTGTTCAACAACGTTGACCGCATGGCTCAAATTGACTTTACCAACGTACTACCTTTCTTAAAATATTTGGAAGGTACTGACAATGTGTCAACTTTCACTATCGTAGCCAAAGACAAGCACAACAAAGTCAGCGAGCCGATGACTCTTACGATTAACGTTGAAGCAATTCTGTTGACAATAGCCGAAGAAGTCACTCCAAACATTGGCACTTCTTCAATGACCTTAGCCGTCAGCTACAATGGTCTTGACCTCGCAAACGAAGTGACCATTCAGTATAAAAATGCTCGTGGCACATGGGACAACACTTCTATTACCAACGTCACACAACTCGCGGAAAAGAGCTACATCGTTGAAATAGACGGAATCCCCGCCAACGACACAACTGTCACTCTACGCGCTGTAGTTGGAGATAAATCAAGCAACGAACTCACTCTTAACAAAAACGGCTTCACCATCTCCTCAACAACCAACGATTCGTTTGCAACTCGTGCACGCATTGTTCCCACCTACTTAGACGACGAAACAAATGCCAACGCTTCTTCTGTGATATATTCAGTATCGGAAGATGGAAGTAGCTATACCACTGTCAGCCACACCATTGAAAGCGATGGTTCAGCTTGGATTTCAGGCCTACCCTCCGGCAAAAAACTCTTTGTTAAAGCAGTTATAGATGATAAGATTGCCAATACAGAAATCACCACCGAAGATGCCGCACAAATCCCCGATAGCGACATGGACGATAATTGGTGGAGAGCAAAAGGTGGTAACTACTGGGATTTCTACTACGCATATGCTGAAGGTACGACTCAAGTGTGGGACACCATGAATGAGGAAACCACATCTGAAACCGGTGTTGGAGCTGCTTATGTTACGACCTCCGGGACAAAACCTACAACAGGAGTTAATGGTCAGTGTGCCGTTATCCGCACCGTAGGTTGGGGTAGCGGAAATACAGCAGGAGGAAGTATCAGCATCGTGTACAACACTTCTGCAGGACAACTCTATTTAGGCAAGTTCAACGGTGTTGGCAATACTCCAAATTATGGTTATTCTTTTTCTTCACGTCCGTCGAGCATTAAATTCAATACCAAATACGAGGCCTACAAATCTGATGACTTTGGAAGCGCAGAAATCCAAGTCCTCGACGCATCAGGTAATGTATTAGCTTCAAACTCTACTACCATCGGTACCGACAAGAGTGATTGGAGTGAAATCACCCTCCCACTCTCCTACCCCGCAAATGCCGCAAAAGCAGCTACAATTATAGTCATATTCAAATCAACAGCCCATAGTAATGGAGCGACAAAGAGCTATCTGAAGTTACCCGCATTTGCAGCAAATTCCAATACAGAATCAGTTGGTGGTCAGCTATATATCGACGACATCATGTTAAACTACTAATGATTAGACACTATATGAACTACAAAATATTTTCAACAATAGCAATTGCAACCTTCATGATGTCATCGTGCAGTGACAATTGGGCACCTTCAACCGACGAAGAAGGTGTAGGTCAATTGCATATGGAAGCAATCAACGTCACCAATGCCGAGAATGTAATCAATCGAGCAAGCGTTGATGTCAGCAACTTTATTGTCACTTTAAACAATGCTGAAAGAGAAACTGTAAAGCAATGGCAATATTCTAAAATGCCTGAGATTATCACTCTACCCGTTGGCGAAGGATATTACATTGACGTTATCTCACACAACCAAGAAAAAGTGGCTTGGGATACTCCTTATTTCGAAGGCTCATCGGCAAAATTTGACATTGTCAAAAACCAATTAACGAATGCCGGAACAATAACTTGCAAACTTGCAAACATCAAAGTTTCAGTTAAATTTTCTGACGAGTTAAAAGCTTTAGCAGAAGATGATTGCAAAGTTACTGTTATTGCCAACGATGAAGGCTACTTGGAATTCACCACCGATGAAACCCGTTCTGGCTACTTCCAAGCCATAGAAGGCAGTTCTACATTAGTAGCGACCTTTTCAGGAACACTACGTGGTAGCTACGAAGAGATCCGCAAAGTCTACACCGATGTTGAAGCCGGACAACACCGTATCATCACTTATAGTGTCAAATCGGGTGACACCACTATCCCCGATGAAACCGGTAATATAGACACCACCAACGGCATCACTGTGGACATGTCAACAATAGATGAAACAATCGAAGGCAACGTGACTCCCGATGAAGATGTCATTGACGGCGACCGCCCGGGACAAGAAGACCCAATCAATCCCGATCCCGACGATCCCAATCCTGACAATCCCGACGTTGATTACTTCACATTTAACACAAGCATATCATTGACCGACGTCAATGAAGCTCTTGAAGGAAAAGACTATGTGGTCGGTATTCTTTCTGTAAATCCTCTATCAAATCTCAAAGTTAAAATTGAGTCAAACTATCTAACCGAAGAATTCCTTGCCAGCGTAGGCCTTGTATCAGAATTTGACCTTGCCAACCTCACCCCCGAACTCGAAAGTAAACTTGGTGAAGGTGGATTCGGATTCCCCACAGGAGATGATGTTAAGGGCCACACTTCAGTTAATTTCGACTTAACTCCTTTCATCCCCTTGCTCAATCTCAGTCCTACTGCGAATGATATTCACAAATTCCATTTGACTGTGGTTGACGACCAAAACAATAGCGAAACTATAGTATTAACCTTTATTTCAGGAGTAGAATAACAATGAAAAAACTATATATCGCAAGCACTGTCGCTGTAGGATTAGCTCTGATGACAGCATGCTCCGACAACCACGAATATGCCCTCGAAGGAGAAGGTAATTTGGTCTTGACAACGTCATTCAGCAACGATGTCAAAATCGCTTCTCGCGCATCGCTCGAAGAAGAATTATCGGAGTCTACAATTATTTGGATTTCAGGAACAAAAGGTCTTGTACGCAAATACGAAGGATTACAGAATCTCCCGGCCGAAGGGATTAAACTTTTAGGTGGCAACTATGTTGCCGAAGCTTGGGCCGGTGATAGCGTCTCTGCTTCCTTTGATGCCAAATACTACAAAGGTCGTGCGCCGTTCACCATAACTTCGGGGACTACTCGCGTTGAATTGACATGTCGTATCGCCAATGTTGTCACCTCCGTGGATTATGCTGACGAAGTTGATGAAGTTCTAACTGATTACACCCTTACTATAGGTCATGACCGCGGTTCTCTCGAATTTGTTAGTAAAGACACTCGAAAAGGCTACTTCATGATGCCCTCTACTTCCAAGGACTTGACTTGGACTCTATCGGGGACTCTCAGCGATGGCTCAAATTTCTCAAAGACAGGGGTTATTGAAGATGTGAAACCCACCACGGAATATATTTTACACATCACACATTCTCCGACGAGCTACGATGAAGGTGGGGCTTTCATCAACATCGTTATTGACGAAACAACAATTGACTCTGAAGATGAAATTTTGATTTCAGTTGCTCCCGATATTGAAGGAACAACATTTGATATCAATCAAGGTATCACCGGACAACCGGGTGTATGCGAAAAGAAATCTGTATATATCACAGCTTCTTCCGCACTCAAGAACGTCGTCCTTGAATCTGACTTATTTGCCGGCATTATTGGTGGAAACGACATTGACTTAATGACAGCCGAGGCTAGCATCATTTCAACTCTCAATGCTGCCGGAATAGAATGGTTCTATACCTACGATGATACTAACGATGTCTCAAATATGAAAATCAATTTCAACGAAGAATGGCTCAACACAATCTCCGTTGGCGAATATGTAATGAATATCACCGCAACCGATACTCAAAACAAAAAATCGACCGTTGCAATGCCGATTATAATTACTAATGCGAAAACCGAGGCAGTAGAAGTTAGTAGCGATGCGGCAACCACTTGGTCAACTCAAGCTACTATCTATGGTCGTATTCTTGACTCATCGATAACAGAAGCTCACCTCGAATATCGCCAAGCCGGTGCTTCAAATTGGACATCCGCAACTACCACAATCGACGGAGAAAATCTTTCTGCTATAATAACCGGTCTTACCCCGGGCACGACCTACGAATACCGTGCCGTATGCGACGAATTTGAAAGTTCGGCTAAGAGCATTACCACCGAATCTGCTTTGCAACTTAGCAATGCCGGATTCGAAGGTTGGCAAGAAAGTTCCGGTAGCAGTGCTACTCTAATCTACGCTGCAGGCGATGCTTTATTCTGGGATTCCGGTAATCATGGCTCTGCTTCTCTCAAAAAGCAAGTTACAACACCCGATGGCACCTACAAACATTCAGGCAATTACTCAGCATTGCTCACTTCTCAAAAAGTAGCTCTCCTTGGCATCGGTAAATTTGCCGCCGGCAACATCTTCATCGGTCAATACCTTAAAACCGATGGCACAGATGGTATCCTCGGATGGGGACGCCCATTTGCTTCTCGTCCGAAAGCGTTAAAAGGCTACGTACGCTACGAGCCCGGTACTATCAGCTATAACGACTGCTCAATAAGCGACAAAAAGGCTGAAATGGAAGCCCACATGGGAGAAACTGACCAGGGCACTATCTACATTATAATTCTTGACGACACTAACAAGATGACAGCAAGTAGCGTCGACTCTGGAAAAGAAAGCACTTGGCCTATCGTTGTTGAAACTAAGAAAGGGCAATTAGTTGATGTAAACCGTAGCAATGTTATCGGTTATGGACAACTATTCTTCGATGCTACACAAAGCGATGGCATGATTGAATTTGAAATTCCTATCGAATACTTCAGAACCGACGTCAAGGCTGCAAATATAGCCATTACTTGTTCTGCGTCACGATATGGCGACTATTTCTGTGGTGGTGACTCAAAAATGTGGATTGACGATTTCGAACTCGTATATTAATAATACGCATAATCTCAATTCGGGAGGTGGCTTATTAAGTCACCTCCTAATTTTTTATAAGCGTTTTCGCCACCTCTTATTTGCTGAAGCTTTATAGGGATTTTTATTGATTAATTTTGTATCACGGCTTAAAATGCGTAAATTTGCAATCGTAATTTTCAGTTCAATTAAAATTACAACTTGTTTTAGATGTATCGACCCAAACGACTATATACGTTCATGTTGCAAACATTTCTTCCGGTGTTTGCCATGACGTTTTTTATTTGTCTGTTTATCGTACTAATGCAATTTCTATGGCGATATATCGACGACCTCGTTGGAAAGGGATTGGATATAGCCACTATCGGCGAGCTATTTTTCTATGCTGCTTTAACAATGGTGCCCATGGCGTTACCATTGGCAATATTGCTTGCATCGCTAATGACATTTGGCAACCTTGGAGAAAAATTTGAGTTAACAGCAATGAAAGCATCGGGAGTATCATTGCTCAAAACTATGCGTCCGCTTATCATCTTAATATTACTTATAGCCGGAGGCGCATTCTTCTTCCAAAACAACGTATTGCCTATTGCTCAGGTGAAAATGTACTCCCTTCTCTACTCCATGAAGCAGAAATCTCCTGAAATGGAAATTCCGGAGAAAGCTTTCTACGACCAAATTCCGGGCATCAACATATATGTCGATGAAAAAGATAAAGTCACCGGCACTCTTTATGAACTGATGATCTACGACATGAGTGGTGGCTCCGACAACACTCGCATCATAGTTGCCGATTCCGGGAAAATATCTCTTACCCCGGATAAGACTAAACTTTTGCTCAACATCTACCAAGGAGAGCAATTTGAGAACTTACGTTCAACCACAGCTGGAGTCCAATCCAACAATCTACCCTATCGTCGCGAGACATTTGCACAAAAAGACATAATGATTTCTTTTGACGCAAACTTCAATCGCATGGACGAATCTACAATGCGCAAGCAATACGTAGGTAAAAACATTACCGAATTAAATGCGACTATCGACTCAGTGCAAGCTCGCGTTGACAGCGTAGGAAAAATCTACGCAACCGAAATTAAAGAGAAACCTTATTTTGCAATACAATATTATCGACCTATCTACACCGACTCCGGAAGCCGATTGGTCAAACAACCGGAAATAGCAATGGCTAAGCCTCTCGACATCGACTCGCTCTTCCACAACAATGCGAATCTCGACGAAGCTTCTATTATAAACCAAGCCCTATATAAAGCTCGTACGTTCAAAATGGACTACGAATATAAAAGCAAACTTATGGAAGAGGATCGCAAATCGATACGTCGCCACGGCATCGAATTGCAAAAGAAATTCACTCTTTCCTTTGCTTGTATTATCTTCTTCTTTATCGGAGCACCCCTCGGAGCAATCATTCGTAAAGGGGGCATAGGGCTACCTCTTGTCGTTTCTGTAATATTGTTTATCATATACTATATTATCGACAACACCGGCTATAAAATGGCCAAAGACGGGCGTATAGGTGTACTTGAAGGAATGTGGTTAAGCTCCTCAGTTCTTCTTCCTTTGGGCATATTCTTCACCTACAAAGCGGTTCATGATTCCGGAGTATTCAACATCGATGCATATAAAGCACTTTGGGCACGAATTACAGGTAAACACAAACGCACACTTGAGCCAAAAGAATTCACACTCGATGAAGTGACTCCCGATGGCGCAATCAACGTTATTACTGCTTTCAACAACGATTTGAATGAATTTCAAATATCGTACTCCAAAATGTTTATACTGAAAAAATTTATAGTAAAAATATTTGGGACTAAACAATCTGCTGAGTGCTTGCGTTCAATGAATGTGCTTATTGATTATCTCTCCAACTCGCGCAATCACTACGTAATATCGATTTTAAATAAATATCCATATAAAATCAATCCACGCGATTTCAATCAACTTTCCGACAACAACGAGCAGTTGTTGCAATGGTTTAACAACGAAGTTGAGAAACAATCACGTGAAAATATAACATTAAACTGAGATTCTTTAATATGAGTGATATTAAATTAGATAGAATAGAAGATGCTATCGCTGATTTTGCTGAAGGCAAAATGGTAATTGTCGTTGATGACGAAGACCGCGAAAACGAAGGAGACCTCATAGTAGCCGCCGAAAAAATCACCCCGGAGCAGGTTAATTTTATGCTCAAAAACGCTCGTGGAGTTCTTTGTACCCCGATGACAATTTCACGTTGCCGAGAGTTAGAACTTCACCACCAAGTCGACAACAATACATCCGTACTTGGTACGCCTTTTACTATCACTGTCGACAAACTTGAAGGATGTAGCACCGGAGTGTCAATCAACGACCGTTGTGCCACAATTCGTGCTCTCGCCGACCCCAATTCTACTGCAGCTACATTCGGTCGGCCCGGACACATCAACCCCCTTTATGCTCAAGATGCAGGTGTGTTGCGTCGTTCCGGACACACTGAAGCCGCCGTTGACCTTGCACGCCTTGCCGGATTACAACCGGTAGCTGCTCTCATGGAAATAATGAGCGATGACGGTTCTATGGCCCGTCTGCCTGAGTTACATCAAAAATCTATTGAATGGGGACTAAAACTCATTTCTATAAAAGATTTGATTGCTTATCGCAACGCTCGTGAAAGCCTTGTTGAAAGAGGTGTTGAAGTTGATATGCCCACCAAATATGGTCATTTCCGACTTATTCCATTCCGACAGAAAAACAATGGCATGGAGCATATTGCGCTCATAAAAGGTGATATCACTACACCACAACCCGTTCTTGTCAGAGTTCACTCTTCGTGTGCCACCGGCGACATTTTCGGGTCAAAACGTTGCGACTGTGGCGACCAACTACACAATGCTCTACAACAGATTGAAAAAGAAGGTCGCGGAGCTTTAATCTACCTCAACCAAGAAGGTCGTGGCATTGGCTTAATGGACAAAATCCATGCCTACAAGCTTCAAGAGGAGGGACACGACACCGTTGAAGCTAATATTTTATTGGGGCATAAAGCCGATGAACGCGACTACGGTGTTGGGGCTCAAATACTTCGCAGCCTCGGCATTACGGATATGCGACTAATGACCAACAACCCCGTTAAACGTATCGGACTCGAAGGCTATGGCCTTAATGTAGTTGAAAATGTACCAATTGAAATTGAGCCTAACTTCTACAATCGCGACTATATGAGTGCGAAGAAGAATCTTATGGGTCACAATCTTAGTAAGTTATAAACCTCCACACTACTTAAAATCTGAACTTTACAATACAACAATAAAAGAATGGCCGATTTTAATATCAGCCATTCTTTTTTATCTTAAACACTATATTTTAGGACTCTTATTCATCATAATTCCATTGAATAAGCCTTATTACGGAACGCGAGAGGCGACATATTCATGCGCGACTTAAAATATTTCCCGAAAAAAGATTGATTCACGAATCCCATCATACCACTAATCTGATTGATTGATAAATCAGTTGTCTCAAGCAAGCGACGTATTTCATTGAGTACATAATAATCAATCCAATCGCTCGGCGGACGATTACTTATCTCTTTGACCACTGCCGACAAATGTTTTGCCGACACGCCTAATTTGTCAGCGTAGAATTTAACCGACCGCTCTTTCTTAAAATTGTTCTCTACTTCAACTATAAATTTAAAAAATAGAGTGTCGGCTCGACTACATTGCGTATTAATACTTCCTTGAATGCGTTTTGAATAATTGTTCAACGTTTCACAAAACACCCCTTCACACAATTTAGCGACAACCAACGAATCAAAATGGTTATCCGACTTGGGTAGCTTATGCTTTAAAAGGCTCGTAAATAATACCAACGTTTCAAACTCCGCTGCATCAAGTTGTATGATTGGATTATCCTTATAATAGTACATACAAACAAGAATACGCGACATCAACGGCAACATATTAGTAAAATTTGATATTGCGGCTGAAATCAGCACCCCTTCAAAGTCGTCCGACGGCGTGAATTTTCGCACCAAATGACCGGGCAATAATACTAATATCGAACGTGGGATAAGTTTTACCGTCGTCATATCGTAACCAAGTTCAAGCGAACCCTTCGTACAAGCTACTAATATTATAGTATGAGTCTTGCGCGGGAACATAAACTTTTCATTTACCTTATCAACCGAGTCGAGTACGGCAAGAAAAGAATTCCATCCGGCTTGATTATTGTTGAGTAACGAAATATTAGACTGCGTCAAGGATTGGGTATCCATTAATTTATGCCTGTTAGTATTTTTTTTAATTACTCTGCTAAAGTACGAATTTTTATCCAATTCTCCTAACGACTTGCTAAGTTTCGGCAAGTTATTGCTCAAAATACAAACCGGGAATTATGCATTATTCCTATAAATCTATCTATTTTAACCATAATTTTAAAGTTTTTGTAATTTTCTTAAATTTATTGTGAAAATTTTGTATTTTTGCCATATACCTATTTTTTGTCTGGATGGACCGATTGTTAACCTTAATTTGCTTACTTTGCATAAGCACAGCCACAACCTTTGCTATTAATGTACCAAAGGCCGATGTAGAAAAAGAATTAGAACAACTTGACAATGAGATTGCCAAGCGTTCTGTTTATATCAAAGCACGAGAAGCCCGAATTGACTCAATTCGCAATAAAATTACTCCAAACGTAACCGGTTCGCGATTGCTTGAACTTACCATGGAGATAGGTGATTTGTACAGCTCCTTTAATAACGATTCTGCAATATCCTACTATCAAAAAGGCCAAGAGAACGCATTAGAATTTGAGGATTCAATTAAAGCTTTTCGATTTCAAGTAAAATGCGCCTCACTTCTGCCATTATCCGGATTCATCAATGAAGGAGTTAAAGAATACGAAAGCATTGACGCTTCAAATCTGCCTGTTGAAGAGTTGGAATTATACTATAATGCAGGCCGTCAACTTTATTCCTACATTGCTTCCTCATTCGTTAATTATCCCGAAGCCTACAATTATTGGAATGAAAAAGTAAAACTAAAACGCGACTCCTTGCTCGGAGTGCTTAAACAAGGTTCTCAATCCTACGACCTCAATTATAGTGAAGCTCTCATTGAGGCCGAAGAATTAAAAAAAGCCAAAGTTGTCCTCGTTGACCTTTTGGACCACACAACTCCCAATAGTAATATTAATGCTCGTGCATGTCACATGCTTTCTACAATTGCCAGAATGAATGGAAACAAAGAAGAACAAACTTATTATTTGGCAAAATCCGCTATTGCCGACATAAAAGGCGCGGTTAGAGAAGTTATGTCCCTACAAGAGCTCGGCAACATTATGTCGGACCATAAAGACATCAATCGCGCATATTTATATCTCTCGGAAGCTCTTTCCAGTGCAGTTGAATGTAACGCAACAATGCGTATCGTGCAAACTTCTGCCTCCCTTCCTCTTATTCAAAAAGCACACTCGGCTCAAATTGAATCGTGGCGGAATCTAATGTATTTTGTCATCGGTTGTATAATTATCATATTAATTATTTTAGTAATTACGCTCCTCGTGCTTCGAAAACAGATGCGTAAGCAATCTATGCTAAAAGCTAAAATTCAAGGTGCTAATCAAGTAAAAGAAATATATATAAGCCAATTCTTCCGGCTTTGTGCAATGTACATCGACAAGCTAAACCAATTCTGTAAAATTGCTAACCGCAAAATCTCATTGGGGCAAGTCGACGATCTTTACAAAATCACCAAGTCCGGGAAACTCGTTGAGGAGCAAAGCGATGAATTCTATAAACTTTTCGACGACGCGTTCCTTCACATATACCCCACTTTCATCGAAGATGTAAACGCTCTTCTCAAAGAAAAAATAGTACTCAAAGAAGGAGAACTTCTCAACAACGATTTCCGTATACTGGCGTTTATGCGTTTGGGGCTTGAGGACACTAATCAAGTGGCTCTAATTCTAAACTACTCTGTAAACACAATCTATGCCTATCGCAACAAACTGCGTAACAGAGCTTACGACCGCGATAACTTCGAAAAAAATATCATGTCAATCGGCGCTATCAATGAATAATGATTAGTGTTACTTTTCTCCTATACTCATTAATCTTCGCTAAAACAACGCCTTAATTTCTGCCAATGAAATTTCCGCCATCACCCTATTCCCATCGGGGGTGTAGGTCGGTGTAGGCAAACTAAACAAATTACTCAACAGATGCTCTACCTCTTCATCGGTCAATTGCCCCGATGCGTTGACTGCAGCAGCCTTCGCAAGATGTAGCGCTATCGATTGATGTACACTACGTTGCGTCTCATTTGTGCCACTCTGCAAATCATCGAGTAGAGATGTCAGCAATTGAATATTATCGCCATCTGATATACCCGCCGGAATACCGTTAATTACCCATGTATCCATCGACATTACCTCCAAATCAAAGCCCATATTCGCTATATCTTCCTTATAATCATTGAGTATCGCTACTCGCGCCGGAGTGAGATTTATAGCCTCAGGGAACATTACTTTTTGAGATGGCAAAGGTTGCTCCTCGCAACTCTTAACATACTTCTCATACAACACTCTAACATGAGCTCGATGCTTATCTATTAAAAGCAAACCGGTAGTTGTCGATGTAACAATATATTTATCATTAACTTGGATTGCTGTGCGTGGCATTGACGCTTCCAACGACATATCTGCATCATATCTACTATCTATATTATTGATGCGACTCGACACCATGCCGAAATCCCCCTCTAATGAGCCGGCTCCGCCTCCTGAGAAAAGTGTGTCACTATCCGGATTGACAACGGGTTCTGTCGAATTCTCAAATGATTGATACAACTTTTCCCAATCACCCATAGCGTGCGAAGCTTTACGCTGCCACGACTGGGCCGATGCCCGTGGCATATTGTTTTCGCTGAATGGATTATAATCACTTTGCAACGAGAAATCGGGCATCGCACCGGCATTGGGCACAAAAGCCGGGATTTCGGGCACATCATCTCCCCGGTTGAAATCTATCGAAGGTACGGCATTGAATTTTCCCAACGACTCACGAACTGCGGCATTTAATATCTGCCATATCGCCTGCTCGTTTTCAAATTTTATCTCATTTTTCGTTGGATGAATATTAACATCAATTGTCGACGGGTCAACTTCAAAATTAACGAAATAGTTGGGTTGCTCCTCAGGTCGTATCAACTGCTCATAGCAATTGAGTATTGCCTTATGAAAATACGGGTGACGCATATTGCGCCCGTTGACAAATAAATACTGCAACGCCCCTCGCTTTCGCGCATTTTCAGGAAGGCCTACAAAACCGGTAATCTTCACCAATGATGTTTCTGTTTCTAACGGCACAAGTTGTCGCTCTATCGATTTGCCAAACAAGTCGCCGATACGTTGCTTCAATGAACCATGGCGCAATTTATGAAGCGTAACATCATTATGGATTATTGTTAAATCTACATCGGGATTAACGAGTGCCAAACGTTCAAATTCGTGCAATATATTATTCAACTCCACCGAATTCTTTTTAAGGAATTTACGGCGAGCAGGCACATTGAAAAAGATATTTTTCACCATTAAATTTGTACCCGGAGCGGCAGCGACCGGTTGTTGTTGCTCAACCTTCGAACCCGAAATAAATATCTGAGTTCCAACAGTATCCTCGCGACGCATTGATATCATCTCCACCTGTGCAATTGCGGCTATCGACGCCAATGCCTCTCCTCTAAATCCCATTGTGCGAAGAGCAAAAAGGTCGTTGGCAACAGTGATTTTTGATGTCGAATGTCGCTCAAACGCCATGCGCGCATCGGTAGGCGACATTCCTATCCCGTTATCTACAACCTGAATAAGTGTTCGTCCGGCATCTTTTATCACTATCGTAACGTCGGTCGCCTTTGCATCTATTGCATTCTCCACCAACTCTTTGACCACCGATGCCGGTCGTTGTATCACCTCTCCGGCCGCTATCTGATTGGCCACTGAATCGGGCAACAATTTGATTATATCACTCATCGCTAATTTATTTCTTTTCAGGCGTTTTTATCTTTTACACCTTCTACATTTACTACAAAGTTAAACATTTGTAGTAATTCTTTACAGCACCTGTTAATAAATAGCTCTTATTGTTGAAAAGTAGTATCTTTGCATAAAAATTCTCCGACAATGAACACCTTGTGGATATTCAACCCCGACAACGACATTGCGTTAGGCAACAACCTGCGCAACTTCACCCCTCCGCGCAATGCTGTGCTTCTTCGCCAAGCCGGGGCAATGCTCCCAGTGTGGACTGCCTTCGATGGTGATTTTATATATTCCGACAACCTCGAAGATGCCGATTGGCTTCAATCCGTAATATCGGTTTCCCACAAAAATATCTCATTGCTGTCTGGCGACAACATCTATAAAATTGAATCGATAAGACCGTGGGGATGGTCGCGCGCAATAGCCAATACATTACAGCAAAAAGGCGTTTCGCCCCATTTACTCCCTTCCGATGAGCAAATCGACAAAATTAGAATGTTGTCACATCGGCACTCTTCAATCGTCATAAATCAGCAATTGCAACTACACGGCCTGAATGCTTCAATCCCGGTAGAATTTTCTGATATCCAACAACTGAAATATTATCTGGACACACAACATTCGGCAGTTGTTATTAAATCTCCATGGTCGTCGAGCGGACGAGGTGTTTTATACTCCGATAATACCGAAATCTCTCGACTACTGAGCCAAGCCGAAGGCATCATTAAAAATCAAGGAAGCATATTGGTAGAGCCAAAGCACAAAAAAATCATTGATTTCGCTATGCTATATCAACTGAAAAACGGCATAGCCAAATACGTTGGGCTGTCGGTATTCAACACCCTTATCGGCGGGAACTACACCGGCAATATAGTCGCCTCGGAACAATATCTGTCAAACATTATCACACAATACATCTCTCCTACTCATCTAACTCAACTACAAAATGCGCTTGAAGTTATCCTCAGCGACTTAGTTGGGAACAATTACAACGGGATTTGTGGTATCGACATGATGGTCTACGTTGATGAAAACGAAGATTACCAAATAGCACCTTGCATCGAACTCAACCTACGCCACACAATGGGCTACGTGGCGCATTGCCTTGCTCGCGACATAATCGCCCCCGACACTATCGCTGAAATGAAGGTGGAATACATCGGCAACAACCCCACCGACACGCAACAAAATCCCCCCCCTCAATTCAATAGCGACGACCGTCTGATTAATGGAACACTATCATTAATCCCCACCAACCCCCATTTCGCCATCACCCTCACCACATCACCGCAATAGCGCACACCTCTTTACACCAAGCCTTACAATAGCCTACCATTCTCTTCGATTATCCACACTAAAAAACGGCACAGTAGCAAAATGGTGCGGGAATCGTGCGAAGCACGGGAAAGCGTAGCGAAATGAATAACCGGTGGTTGAGCGTAGCGAAACCTTCGGAAAGTGGAACACACTGCGTCAGCCTATGGAGTGAGGGGCTCCCGGCCCTCACATCGTGCGAAGCACGAGAAAGCGTAGTGAAATGAATAACCGGACGCTGTGAGATTGTCAACGACCTCTCTACATAGGCAAGCCGATAATTTCTAAAAAAATTCGCTAAACTATTTGCATATCCACACTAAATAACTACTGAGCCCCGAACACGGCTCAGTAAGCCCCGATTTATGGATATAACTCATAAAAAATCGAGGGCGCCTCGTTTTGAGACACCCTCTTTGTTGGTGGCGGGAGGAGGACTCGAACCTCCGACCTTTGGGTTATGAGCCCAACGAGCTACCACTGCTCCATCCCGCGATGTTTTACGTCTGCAAAGGTACGACTTTTATTCTATTCTGCAAACTTTTTAGCCATATTTATTTGTTAAAAATTATTACAACACCCTTTATTTCCTCTTTTCCTCTCTTTTCTTGCGCTTCTAAATCCTTTTTGTTGTATATTTGGATAATAAATTGTAACAGCGATGGACCGACGACAATTCCTTAAAGTAACTGCATGTGGCGCAGTAGCGTCTATGATGCCTATCAGCTTCTCGGCTTGGGGACAACCCACTAAACAGGTAAACCGTAGTGGTCGCATGACTTTGCGTTTCTTCCCCTACGAACTACAATTACGCCACGCCTTTAATCTGGCTAAATACCAACGCACCACAACACCCGACGTTCAGGTAGAAATAGAATATGAAGGCGTAGTGGGCTATGGCGAAGCTTCAATGCCCCCGTATCTTGGCGAAAGCGTAGAATCCGTCACTTCTTTCTTATCTCGCCTCGACTTGAGCAACTTTTCATCTCCATTTGCTTTTGAAGAGATACATGAGTATATGGATAGCCTAAGCGACGGCGACCGTGCCGCGAAAGCTGCTGTCGACATCGCGCTACATGATTTGACCGGCAAACTGATGGGACAACCATGGTGGAAAATTTGGGGTCTCAACAAGGAGATTACCCCCCGCACCTCTTTCACTATCGGCATTGACACAGCGGAAGTGGTGCGCCAAAAAGTTGAAGAGGCAAGCCCCTATCGCGTATTAAAAGTTAAAATGGGACTTGACAACGATAAAGAAACTGTTGAAATTATCCGTTCGATGACCGACGTTCCCATTTGCGTCGATGCCAACCAAGGGTGGACAAGTCGAGAGCAAGCATTGGAAATGTGCCATTGGCTCGCCGAACGCAACTGCCTATTCGTGGAACAGCCATTGGCTATCGACCGACATGACGATACTGCATGGCTTCGCGAGCGCTCCCCTCTTCCTCTGATTGCCGACGAATCTCTACAACGCATCGGCGACGTGCGTCGCATGGCTGAAGCATTCGACGGCATCAATATCAAGCTAATGAAGAGCACCGGAATGCACGATGCCTACAAAATGGCAGTACTTGCACGTGCGCTCGGAATGAAAGTAATGTTAGGCTGCATGACCGAGACTTCGTGCGCCGTTTCTGCAGCGGCACAGCTTTCACCTATGGCCGACTATGCCGACCTCGATGGCAACCTACTGATAACCAACGACCGTTTCGACGGGATGAAAATCATTGACGGCAAAATCACGCTTAACGACCTTCCCGGCATAGGAATTTCACTCCTTTAATAATATAACCTCTCACTATTGACAATATCTATAGTACGATAGAAACATTCAGTTGGAACGGGAGAAATGATGTATTACTTTTGTGGTATAGATAAGTAATAAGAATAATAACAATTTAAAACCATAAATATTATGAAAAAATATCGTTGTGTAGTATGCAATTGGGTCTACAACCCCGAAGTAGGAGATCCTGATAGCGGCATCGCTCCCGGCACTCAATTTGAAGATATTCCCGAAGATTGGTCATGCCCCATTTGCGGTATTACAAAAGAAGATTTCGAATTAATTGAAGAATAAAATACTTAAAACAAACGTGAAGGGCACTCCGTTTTAAGGTGTCCTCCACGTTTGTTTTTTAACATACAAGTATATCGTCAGAATGAACGACCTTGGAAGTATCGAGTGTTGAGAGGCTCGATTTTGCCTCGTAATGTGGCTCGTCCATTATTGAAAGTGGCATATATTGTTGCAGATGCCTCATTCTTTCCTTTGTGAAGTCGAACTTGCACATCCGTAGACCCCACAGTTGCCGATACCCTATATGTAACCAACAAATCCCCATCTTTAGTCGTTTTCATCTCATATTTGGAGACATCGCCCGAAACGGTAAATCCTCCTACACTATTGGGACCTCCGGCAAATAATGGTGACAACTGCACTACTCCGTTTATCGAATCGACAAGTAGAAAGTTGGTATTATCCGAAACGTTGATTAGCGTAGATTGATTAATTGTGATTTGGTCGGCGGTAAGTACAAATCGGCGATGCTTTAGAAGCAACTGCGCAACATTGTTGGCTACCGAATCAGCATATATTTGCTCCGGCGACTGAGTAGTCTTACAACTATTCGTTGTTATCGTTGTCAAAATGAATGTAACTGCTATTGCGGCAATAATCAAAATGCGTTTCATAATCAACAAGTTTTATCTACGTGAATTTTATAAAACAATTATTTCAAGTTTTCTTGCCATTAATACAACACGAAAAATTCTGATTTGTTTCGATTAAAGTATTATTATCTCGGCATTTACAAACAACGCCATGCAATAATATATAATATTAAAGCATAGCGTAGTAAGATATCGTTTAATTCAGCAACTACAAATATTTGTTGTAACTTTAAATATAGCTACAACTTAGTCAATATTTAGTTTTTCCTTTGCAGGGTTGCGGTAATGGATTTTACCCTCAACATACTCTTGAGCGGCAATCAAAGTGGGCTTCGGAAGCTTCTCATAGTAACGAGAGATTTCTGTTTGCTCACGATTTTCCGATACTTCTTCATTAGAATCGTTGCATGATGCAAATTCCTGAAGTTTTTTATCGAGATCGTGCTTGATTTCGCCGGCTATTTGATTAGCACGTTTTGCGATTATGCACACAGTTTCATAGACATTGCCGGTATCCTTTGACATTTCAATCATGTCGCGAGTCACGGTGTTGATAGGGGCGTTAGTCTTTTTGTAATCCATTGTTTATATCGTTTTTATTGTTTTAATAATTTGTTGAAGGGATCTACACCCTAATTATATAGCACTTAATTGTTGACGTATTTTTGAGCAATCTTGTAGATATTGTCGGCCTCTTCTCTATTTGAGCCTTCTGGATAGTTGTTTATAAAACTGTAATATTCATCGACAACATCACGGAAACGGTCAACTTTTTTCTCATCGATACTCTGAGCCGCGATTTGATAGCGCGATTTGAGTACCAACATTTCAAGCTCCTCTTTATATTTAGAATAAGGGTACTCCTTGATTGCATTTTTGGCAACAATGATTGCGCTATCATAGTTATTGAATAAATAGTTGCCAAGATTGTAGTATAATTGTGCATTTTGCAACTCCTTAAGTGTCAATTTGTCTTGAAGCTCAAAAATGGCATTTTGGGCAATCGAAACACGCTCACTGCGAGGGAAGTAGTCCAAAAATCCCTGCAATTCATCAATCGCTTTAATCGTACCCGACTGATCGAGCTGAGGCTCCGGCGAATTAAGATAATAAGCATAACCTGCATAGAAGCGCGCCAATTCGGTGTACGTGCCTTTGGGGAAACGCTGATAGTAGCTTTGAAAATATGCTGCCGCGTCAATGTATTCTTTATTCTCATAGTGGCTGAGACCCAGCAAATACAATGACTCCTCTGCTTTTTGAGAGCCTTTGAACACAGTGACAACATCTTGGAGCAGTGTATAGGCTTGCACATAGCGACCTTCCTCAAATGCTCGTTTTGCATAATCGAATTTCACATTTGGGTCGGTACTTTTTTGCACGCGTTGATATTCACCGCATGATGCCAAAACCAAAGCTAATAGTGAGAATATAAATAATTTGCGCATCTTTTTTCCTATTCGGTAATTTTATTGGAATTGGCTTTTTATAATTTAAAATCGCAGCTAAATCCAATTCAGTTTGCAAAGTTAATAATTTGTTGCTAAAAAAGCAAAGTTAGCCACCCTAAAAGATGTTTAAAAAAATCAAATATAATACATACTCGACATCTTACACATCAGCTTTTTAAGTTTTCCTTGCCATTATCATCGCAATGTTCAACTAAAATTAGCTTCACATTCTGCCAAATATCACGAAAAAAATGCTTAAATTTGCGATAAAATTTTCAACTACACATATAAATGCAGGAAAAAATCATCATTCTCGATTTCGGTTCTCAAACCACGCAGCTTATCGGCCGACGTGTACGTGAACTCAATATGTATTGCGAAATCGTCCCCTACAACAAATTTCCCCACGGCGATTCATCGGTGATTGGCGTTATCCTTTCAGGTTCTCCTTTCTCGGTTTACGATGAAAAAGCATTTAAGACCGACCTGTCGGAAATTCGCGGACGATTGCCTATTCTCGGCATTTGCTACGGTGCGCAGTTTATATCATATTCTAATGGCGGAAATGTCGAACCGGCACCGTCGCGCGAATATGGTCGTGCGATCCTCGCTAAAGTTGACAATAAATCCCCCTTGTTCAAAGGCATCGAAGTTGGGTCTACTGTTTGGATGAGCCATGGCGACACTATCACCGCGCTACCCGAAAGCTTCACATCGGTAGCTTCAACCGACAAAGTGGCTATCGCAGCTTATCAAGCCGACAACGAGCCTATTTGGGGCGTTCAATTCCACCCGGAAGTGTTCCACACTCAGGACGGCACTCAGTTGCTCAAAAATTTCGTAGTCGACATTTGTGGTGGCAAACAAGATTGGAGCGCAGCATCATTTATCGAATCTACAGTCAAAGAACTTCGCAATCAACTCGGCAACGACAAAGTGGTACTCGGATTGAGTGGAGGAGTCGACTCTTCAGTCGCCGCCGTTCTTCTCAACAAGGCTATCGGTAGTAACCTTACCTGTATTTTCGTTGACCATGGCATGCTTCGCAAAAACGAATTCACCAATGTACTCAACGATTACAAATGCCTCGGTCTTAACGTTATCGGTGTTGACGCTTCACAGAAATTCTTCTCTGAACTTAGCGGCGTAACCGATCCGGAGCGCAAGCGCAAAATCATCGGCAAAGGCTTTATCGATGTATTCGATGAAGAAGCTCATAAGATTAAAGATGTGAAATGGCTGGCTCAAGGCACAATCTACCCCGACTGCATTGAAAGTCTCTCAATCACAGGAACAACCATCAAGAGCCACCACAACGTAGGTGGACTCCCCGAAAAGATGAACCTCAAATTGTGCGAACCACTCCGCCTGCTTTTTAAAGACGAAGTTCGTGCTGTAGGTCGTGAGCTCGGCATGCCCGACCACCTTATCAAGCGCCACCCATTCCCGGGTCCCGGTTTGGCAGTGCGTATCCTCGGCGACATAACACCCGAAAAAGTAGCAGTACTACAAGAAGCCGACGACATTTTCATCCAAGGATTGCGCGATTGGGGACTCTACGATAAAGTATGGCAAGCCGGAGCTATCCTCCTCCCCGTACAAAGTGTCGGAGTTATGGGTGATGAGCGCACATACGAACGCGCTGTTGCTCTGCGTGCCGTTACTTCTACCGACGCCATGACTGCCGACTGGGCACACCTACCCTACGAATTCATGGCGAAAGTATCAAACGACATCATCAACCATGTGCGTGGCGTAAACCGCGTTTGCTACGACATCTCCTCAAAACCACCGGCAACAATCGAGTGGGAATAATTTCCACCTCAAGACTGAGAGAGAATTATTTACAGAACTCATATAAAATACCCAAATAGCCTCAACTTCATCCGTTGGGGCTATTTTGTTGCACAACCACTATGATGAGAATACTTATAGACAACTACCCCATCTTCTGCAAAAATCATCTATTGATTAAAAAATATAAATGCATAAATTTGCAAAAATATCGATTTTGCAAAAGCTCAAGGATACACTATCGAAGCAATCAAATAATCATTAGCCCTGATTGTATCTTTTTAAATCAAGTCAATATATTAACGTCAAATTATAATATACTATGAAAAGAAAGTTTAAATACCTTGTCGACGACCAAGAATTTGTAGCGGTGTGCAAGAAATGCGATTACGCAACTTGCAATTCCGAAAATGATATATTTATTGTATACAAGGACGAATGGGAATACACTGAAAAATATCAAGAAAGAATTAGTTTGTACGAAAAAGATGATAATGAAGAAGACACTTTTGATTTACTTTTAGCATCTGTCAAAAACAACACAATAGATTTATATCCCACCCCAATGAATGGCGTAGTTATAATGCATCAACTGCCAATTTCAAACAAATCCGAATATACAGTCATTCCCAACAATATCGAATTTTGATTTCACCAACACAGCCCCTGATTTTAGCCCTCATTTCTTTGTTCAACAAGTTGAATTTTGAAAATTTAACATTTCCCATTACACCTATCATCAAAAATATCAACCGTTTTATAGCGTGAGTTTCGCAATAAATAATTAATTTTGTAAAAATTTGGAATAAGAATGTCCGTTAACTTTGAGCAACGCCTTAATAATATCAGTGCCAAGACGCAAATGCTGATGCAACGTTATCACTATGTGGTGACGCAACGAGATGAAGCTCTTAAACGTCTTTCACTTGCAAACAACGAGCTTGAATCTGCTCGCAAACGCATCGAAGAGTTGACTCGACAAGTAGAATATCTACGCATGGCCTCGGCACTTGAAGTTGTTGACGGCGACATTGAGCAAAGCCGGAAATTTTTATCCGAATTAGTGTGGGAAATCGATAAATGTATCAATCAGTTGAGTGAGTGACCCTATTTCGGAATATCTTACCATAAAAACCAATAATTGACATCGAATAATTTAATCAACTGATTGCTACAATGAAAGATAAACTAAATATCACGATACGTATCGCCGAATTGCCTCCTTTTGCAATGCAAATCGACCGCAACGATGAGGAAGCAATTAGGAATGCTGAATATCAAGTAAACAAATTGTGGAATATCTGGCGCCAACGATACACAAGCAATACCTCAACTGAGGTGCTCGGAATGGTAGCCTTTCAATTTGCAAAATTGTTTACAATACTTAACATGCAGTCGGAAGAGACGATGGAAATGCTCGACAAATTTGAACATCAACTCGACGACCTGATTATCGGCATAGACTCCACCAATGGTGAAGTTAGTAAAACCGACAACAAAAGCTTACAATAGCTATTGTTAAAAATTCGCATATCTACAAGTTGCGCTTCGTGATAATGAGATAGACAACAAGCTTTATTATTAACCTTCCCGCACCTTCATTTTTGCTCGTTCTGCCGGGTCGTTTCCCATCTACCGGCTTTGCGACATGACATGATGAGTGCGATTTTTATTTATACACGATACAGATAATGGAGGATATTATTTATTACATTCTCGCTGCTGTCGCCGGCATAGCCTTAGGGTATGTTATTACCGTCGCAGTTCAAAAGTCGTTGGCTCGCAATCGCGCCAAGACTATCATAGATGATGCCAAACGAGAAGCTGAAGTTCTAAAGAAGAACAAAGTTCTGGAAGCTCGCGAAGAAGAACTCAAAATCAAAGCTGAAGCAGAAAAGCAAGCTAACCAACGATTCTCTAAAATTCAATCGATGGAAGCTAAAATTAAGCAACGAGAGCTCATGCTCAATCAACAACAAAGCGAAAATCAACGCACTAAAAATGAGCTTGAGACTACTCGAATTAATCTTGAGTCACAAATCGCAGTTATTGAGAATAAAAAAGAAGAGCTCGACCAACTTCGTCGCAAAGCTCAAGAAGAACTTGAGCACATCTCAGGACTATCATCGGAAGAAGCTAAAGAAAAATTGGTTGAATCTCTTAAAGACGAAGCCAAAACCGCAGCATCGGCCTATATTAACGACATCATGGACGAAGCTAAGATGACCGCAAATAAAGAAGCTAAACGCATCGTGGTGCAAACTATACAGCGCGTAGCAACCGAAACTGCGATAGAGAACTCTGTAACGGTGTTCCACATTGATTCCGATGAAATCAAAGGACGTATCATAGGTCGTGAAGGACGCAATATTCGCGCTCTTGAAGCCGCCACCGGTATTGAAATCATCGTTGATGATACCCCTGAGGCTATCGTTCTTTCCGGATTTGACCCCGTGCGTCGTGAGGTTGCTCGATTGGCTTTGCATCAACTCGTTGCCGATGGTCGTATACACCCGGCTCGCATCGAAGAAGTTGTCAACAAAGTGCGTAAACAGATTGAAGAAGAAATTATTGAGACAGGTAAACGTACAGTTATCGACCTTGGTATTCATGGACTTCACCCCGACCTTATCCGCTTGATTGGTAAAATGAAATATCGTTCAAGCTACGGACAGAATTTGTTGCAACATGCTCGCGAAACAGCCAACCTTTGTGCCATCATGGCTTCCGAGCTCGGTCTCAATCCAAAAAAGGCACGTCGTGCCGGTTTGCTTCACGATATAGGCAAAGTGCCCGATGAAGAACCGGAATTGCCACACGCATTGCTCGGCATGAAATTGGCTGAAAAGTACAAAGAGAAGCCTGAAATTTGCAACGCAATCGGTGCTCACCACGACGAAATTGAACAAACTACATTGCTCGCCCCCATAGTACAAGTGTGCGATGCTATTTCTGGAGCTCGTCCCGGTGCGCGTCGTGAAATCGTTGAAGCTTATATCAAACGTCTAAACGACCTTGAACAACTGGCACTCTCTTATCCCGGAGTTATCAAAACCTATGCAATTCAAGCCGGTCGAGAACTCCGCGTTATTGTTGGCGCCGACAAGATTGACGATGTTGAAACCGAACAACTATCAACTGAAATAGCCAAACGCATCCAAGACGAAATGACCTATCCCGGTCAAGTTAAAATTACCGTGATACGCGAAACTCGAGCTGTATCGTTTGCGAAATAATAACTCGTCGGTAAATCATTTTTGAATTATGTCAGACGAAAAAGAAAATAAACCGCAGTTCAATAAGGAGGCTGATGAACCGATCCTCTCAGTGACGAAAGTTGACACCAACAAGCTCCAAGAGGAAGAAGAGCCGGAGATGCCAATGTGCAATCCTTGCTGCAACCGCAACATAAAACCGCCACGCGGACAGTTGCAAAGCTACAACTATCTCGCCTATGTGCCGGGAGGATTTGCCGATTCTGAGTTTGTTGAAGTACTCTTCAAAAACACTCGCAAAGGTTTCTATAAAAACCCAACCGGTATAGAATTAAACATAGGCGATTGGGTGGCCGTAGAAGCAACTCCGGGACATGATATAGGTAAAGTTTCGATGGTTGGCGCTCTTGTCAAGTTGCAAATGCGCAAAGCCGGCATTAAAAATGAAGCCGACATCAAACGTATTTTCCGCAAAGCTCGGCCCACCGACATGGAGAAATTTGAAGAAGCGAAAGCGCGTGAGAACGACACCATGATACGCTCTCGCAAAATCGCCGAAAGCCTTCAACTCGACATGAAAATTGGCGACGTTGAGTACCAAGGAGATGGCAATAAAGCAATATTCTATTATATTGCCGACGAGCGTGTTGATTTTCGACAGCTAATCAAAGTGTTGGCTGAGACATTCCGAGTGCGTATCGAAATGAAGCAAATTGGAGCCCGACAAGAGGCCGGACGCATAGGTGGTATCGGTCCGTGTGGTCGTCCTCTATGTTGCGCTACTTGGATGACCAACTTTGTATCGGTGGCCACGTCAGCCGCACGCTATCAAGACATTTCTCTTAATCCACAGAAACTTGCCGGTCAATGCGCTAAGCTCAAATGTTGCCTCAACTTTGAAGTTGATGCTTATGTAGAATCTGTCAAACGACTTCCTGCCAAGGATATTCGACTCGAAACTGCTGATGCCACCTACTACCACTTCAAAGTTGACATCTTCAAACGAGAAATTACATATTCAACCGACAAATCAATTGCTGCCAACCTTGTCACTATTGATGCCGACCGTGCATTTGAAATCATTCGCATGAACAAAGCCGGAGAAAAGCCTCTATCACTAAAACGTGATGGAGAAGAGGAGCAAATAACCCAGAAATACAATGACATCTTGGATCAAGACAACCTCAACCGATTTGACAACAAAAAGCGCAAAAAGAAATCGAAAGACCGACATAATCAGGCGAAACGCGAACGCGACAACCAACCGACAGAAAACATCTCAGGCGAAAACACTCAAGATGAAACCTCTAACGGTAGAGATAGTCGTGAAAACCGCCAACGCGACAACAATCGCCGACGTCAACGCTTTTCACGCGACAATCGTCAACATCGCCACGACAACTCCAATCGACAGCAAAGTGAGGCCAATTCTGATGGCAACAGAAGACGCGAAAATGAGTTGAACAAACACTCTGAAAATGATGCATAAGTCAACATATAAACAACCTCTATCAGCGCTGCTATTGTCTATAATAGTGGCGCTGATAGGCCTGTCGGGGTGCAAAATGGGGCATAACGATTATAGTCACTTCCACAACATCGACATTAATGGATGGGCTTATGGCGACACGTTAATATACAATTTTACCCCAAAAGATTCGGTCATAACCGGAGATATGACGTTATCCTTGCGACATACCAACGACTATATTTACAGCAACATATTTCTTGAAGTAACACTATCCGATTCCACCTCTTCGCAATGCGATACTTTGGCAATTACCCTTGCCGACGATTTCGGGAGATGGCACGGGCGTGGTATTGGTACTGATTTTCAAATTTCCAATACTATAGCATCTGGGATTACATTATATAAGCCGATAAATATCGCTGTTCGCCACATCATGCGCGACGACGTGCTCAAAGAAATCGAGCAGGTAGGAATCTCTTTTGTAGAAAAACAATCAAAAAAATGAGCAACAATAATTTGATATTGCTAAACAGCGATGAGAAAACTCGCCGCATCAATAAGGTCACTACAGAAATGATTGCGGTAGGTGTCGACATGCTCCTCATCGCCGATAATGCCAATAAATTTTACTTGACCGGTCGTGTATTCGCCGGGTGGCTTACAATAAACTCAGCCGGTATACTACGTGCTTTCGTTCGTCGTCCTATCGACCTCGAAGGAGAAGAAGTAACTTTTGTTCGCAAAGTTGAAGATGTAGCTCTCGACGGAAATGTTATCGGACTTGAAAATGCCACATTATCAGCTGCAGAATATCTACGCATCAGCGCCATGCTCAACAACCAGTCGGCTGTTGACGCATCTATCATAATGCGTAAATCAAGAGCCGTAAAAACCGATTGTGAGATAGCTCTTATATCCGAATCTGGGCAAAAACAAGATAGCGTATATCGACGAATTCCAAGCCTATACCACGATAATATGACCGACATAGACCTTCAGATAGCAATCGAATGTGAATTGCGTAAAGAAGGTTGTTTAGGACAATTCCGCATCAGTGGCAACTCTATGGAACTATTCATGGGGAATATCCTTGTTGGTGATAATGCCGATAATCCCACCCCCTATGATTTCGCAATGGGTGGCGCCGGTACCAACCCTTCACTGCCGGTCGGGGCAAATGGTTCGATGATTAGACCGGGTAACTCGATAATGGTCGATGCAAACGGCAATTTCACCGGATACATGACCGATATGACGCGCACATTTGCTCTTGGCGAAATTTCTGAAGAAGCAATGCGTGCTCATGCCTGCTCGATTAATATATGTAATCGTCTGGCACAAATAGGAGTCCCTGGGGCTAAAGCCTCGGCTCTCTATGAAGAAGCAATCCACATGGCTGAAGAAGCCGGACTTGCCGATTTCTTTATGGGGCACCGACAGAAAGCCGGGTTTGTAGGTCATGGTGTCGGCATAGAAATAAACGAAGCTCCGGTAATAGCTCCGCGTAGCAAAGATATTTTGTGCATAGGGCAAGTCATCGCCCTTGAACCTAAATTCGTAATTCCAGGGACAGGCGCTGTTGGCATTGAAAACACCTACGTAGTTGAAGACTCCGGTATGAGATGCCTCACTCCTACCCCTCCGGAAATATTACCGCTATGAACATATCAGACAAGATAGATAAAGAAATATTTCATAAAATAGGCGAGGTTGCCGATGCCGAGAACCGCGAATGCTACGTGGTAGGAGGCTACGTGCGCGACCTTTTTCTAAATCGCACTTCCAAGGATATTGATTTTGTAACCGTTGGGAGTGGCATCGACTTTGCGAAAAAGGTGGCGGAAGCGCTGGGCCGCAAAGCCAAATGCAATTATTTCCCTCGTTTTGGCACTGCTCAAGTGCTAACCAAAGGTTTGGAACTTGAATTCGTAGGCGCTCGAAAAGAATCATATCGC
Source organism: uncultured Barnesiella sp. (assembly GCA_964462445.1). Lineage (GTDB taxonomy): Bacteria > Bacteroidota > Bacteroidia > Bacteroidales > Muribaculaceae > JAGBWK01. Next base: position 32,684 of record CAYWXG010000012.1, read on the forward strand.
TCAGATTCCCGCAATCCGATTGTTGAAGACGGCACCCTTGAAAACGATATTTCTCGACGAGATTTCACAATTAACGCAATGGCCATTAGTGTTCGCACATCCGATTTCGGACGCCTCGTCGACATGTATGGCGGCATAGGAGATCTTGAAGCTAAAATCATACGTACTCCACTCGACCCGGATGTCACCTTTTCCGACGACCCTTTACGCATGTTTCGAGCCATAAGATTTGCCTCTCAACTTCAATTTGATATTCATCCCGACACTCTCGCCGCAATCTCTCGCAATGCCCATCGCATAACAATTTTATCAAAAGAACGCATCGAAACAGAGTTGACAAAAATAATGATGTCAGCACAACCATCAATTGGTTGGATTTTGTTACAGCAAACGGGGTTATTGAAAATATTTTTCCCCGATCTCGATGCAATGTGTGGTGTAGAGGTGAAAAACGGACGCGCTCATAAGGATAATTTCCTTCACACAATGGAGGTGCTCGATAAAGTAGCTGCTGCCACCGACAATGTATGGACACGTTGGGCAGCCCTGCTACACGACATCGCAAAACCGCAGACTAAAAGATTTGACCCGAAAATTGGGTGGACTTTCCACAACCACAACTTTGTCGGGGCTAAAATGGTACCGCGCATATTCCGAAGCCTTAAACTTCCTCAGAATGAGCACATGAAATATGTGCAAAAAATTGTGGAGTTACATATGCGACCCATCGCACTCGTCGAAGAAGTAACTGATTCCGCCGTGCGTCGTTTAATTTTTGATGCAGGAGATGATATTGACGGATTGATGACTCTTTGTCGCGCCGACATAACTTCAAAAATCCCGGAAAAAGTTCGAATGCATCTCGCCAACTTCGATTTAGTTATCGAAAAAATGCGCATCATCAACGAAAAAGACAACTTGCGCAATTGGCAACCACCTATCGACGGAAACGAAATTATGGAAATGTTTGGCTTAGGACAATGTAAGGAAGTAGGACTCATAAAAGCCTATGAAAAAGAAATGCTCGTTGACTGCCCTACCCCCAACGATCGCGACCTCGCACTACGACTTGTCTTAGAAAAAGCCACTGAGCTCGGTCTCTCACCTATTACAAAATAAATTGTAGACCGGTAATCGTTAAATTAATTGCCGTTTACAAGTTATTTGCTAAATTTGCAATATCAATCAATAATACAATAAAACAATGGCTACAAAACCTTTTGAATACCAAGAGATGTTCCCTATGGGAAAAGATACCACTGAGTATTACCATTTAACATCGGACTACGTCAAAACCGAAACTTTCAATGGAAAGGAAATGCTTATCGTTGACCCTGAGGCATTGACTGTACTTGCACGCCAAGCAACCCATGATAACGCCTTCATGTTGCGTCGTGAACACAATGAAATGGTAGCAAAAATACTTAATGACCCTGAAGCAAGTGCCAACGACAAGTTTGTGGCTCTCACAATGCTACGCAATGCCGAAGTTGCCGCTAAGGGTCGATTGCCTTTCTGCCAAGACACCGGTACCGCTATCATCATGGGGAAAAAAGGTCAGAACGTATATACCGGCGGTGGCGACGAAGAGAAATTGTCGAAAGGTGTGTATCTCACATACACTGAGGAGAATCTCCGCTACTCTCAAAATGCACCTCTCAATATGTATGACGAAGTCAATACCGGTTGCAATCTTCCTGCTCAAATCGACCTCTACGCTGTCGATGGTAACGAATATAAATTTGTATTTGTAGCTAAAGGCGGTGGTTCTGCCAACAAGACTTATCTCTATCAAGAGACTAAAGCTACTATCAATCCAAAGACTTTGGTCCCGTTCCTCGTTGAAAAAATGAAATCATTGGGTACTGCAGCTTGTCCCCCCTACCACATTGCTTTCGTAATCGGTGGCACATCTGCGGAGATGAATCTTGCTACGGTAAAGAAAGCTTCAGTTAAATACTACGACAACCTCCCCACCGAAGGCAATGCCCTCGGTCACGCATTCCGCGACATCGAGCTTGAGAAAGAACTTCTCGAAGCATCTCGCAACATCGGTCTCGGTGCTCAATTCGGAGGTAAATATTTCGCCCACGACATTCGCGTAATTCGTTTGCCACGCCACGGTGCATCTTGCCCCATCGGTATGGGTGTAAGCTGTTCTGCCGACCGCAACGTAAAAGCAAAAATCAACAAAGAAGGTTTGTGGATAGAAAAACTTGACGCTAATCCCGGAGAACTTATCCCCGAAGAAATGCGCAAAGCAGGCGAAGGTGAAGTTGTAAATATCGACCTCAACCGACCCATGAACGAAGTATTGGCAGAATTGACAAAATACCCGGTTTCTACTCGTCTTTCTCTTAAAGGAACTATCATCGTAGGTCGCGACATCGCGCATGCTAAAATCAAAGAGCGCTTGGACAACGGCGAACCGATGCCCGAATACCTCAAGAATCACCCCATCTACTATGCCGGACCGGCTAAGACTCCCGAAGGTATGCCTTCAGGTTCTTTTGGCCCCACTACTGCCGGTCGAATGGACTCTTATGTTGACCAATTCCAAGCTGCAGGGGGTTCGATGATAATGATTGCGAAAGGTAACCGTAGCAAACAAGTGACCGACGCTTGCCACAAACATGGCGGTTTCTATCTCGGCTCGATTGGTGGTCCGGCGGCAATCCTTGCTCAAAATTCAATCAAGAAAGTTGAGCTTTTGGAATATCCAGAACTCGGAATGGAAGCTATTTGGAAAATTGAAGTTGAGGACTTCCCCGCATTTATACTCGTTGACGACAAGGGCAACGACTTCTTCACAGATATCGCCGCTAAATGCGCCGCTTGCCCTCTCAATAAATAATTTTAATAAGAATAAATATCATAAAACAGTGCAGAAGATTTCTTTTGCACTGTTTTTATATTAATATTGGATTGTTAATCGAAAAAATACTATATTTGACGTAGAAACTATATAGAATATCATGGCACGACACAACGAATTAGGCAAATGGGGCGAGCAACTCGCTGTAGACTTATTGGTCACAAAAGGATATGCTATAGTAGAGCGCAATTGGCGCGCCGGAAATCTGGAAGTCGACATTGTCGCCATGAAAGACAATCGCATTGTTTTCGTTGAAGTAAAAACTCGGAGTTCCGGCTTCGTGGACCCATTGGACGCAATCGACCGCAGGCGTATTTCTCGAATTGTCAGAGCGGCCAATTCCTATGTTAAAGCCTATAATATTCCCCACGAGGTTCAATTTGACGTTATTATAATTATAGGGGCTCCGGAAGGTGGAGATACACCCCAAATTGAGCATATTCCCGATGCATTTCTTCCTCCTTTACGCACAATCCGATAACAGATTTATCACAATTGTGCATAATAGTATCTTTAGGTTACTTGAAAAATACATTGAGTGCATTGTTTTGAAGAATCCAAATAGAAACGCAACGTTTTTCGTGTCAAAAAAGAAATAATATTATGAAAAACACCGCGGGATTGCCAAGCGGCAGGGGCGCGTAGCCCCAAAGAGCGTCCGACAGCAATACAAAATAAAAAAAGGAGACCGAAGTCTCCCAACGATTAATTAACTTTGTATTGCATATGTCAAATCAACTAATCGAGGCACAAAGATACGAAATCTATCTTGGTCTCAAAAGGAAATGGAGCCAAACTCGCATAGCGAATGAAATAGGCGTATCAAAATCAACAGTAAGTCGCGAAATACGACGTAACTCAAAGCCTTGTGGCGAATACGTTTGGAAGTATGCCCAAGATCGTTGCAACTCCCGCAAGCACGGATTCAAGGGCAACCATCGCAAGGGGCTGTCTAACAAGTTGTTAGTCGGCCTCTTATTTTTATATTCATCCGACTTATTGTGGTGTTACTAATCGTAACGTCAATTCATCTTTGCCGGAACGACAACCCATTACTGTTTTCGACAATTTGATATCGGTCAAAGTGTCACACTCCATAAAATTTGCCTTTACTATCGGTTCAAGATACTCCTGAAAGTAGGTAGCTTTTGCCGGCTTTAATCCGGTTAAATATGGCATAGCATTGTCGGTTAATACGTTGTAATTATAGCTTACTGCTGCCGAGTCGATATGAAGTGAGAATGTCTTTGCATCGGGTTGCAATATAATTTTATCGTAGGAAATTGCTTTAAAAGTACCGGTGACCGATGCAACGGCTGCGCCATTGATTGTAAGTGGAGAAACGATAGAATCGCTTTCAGGCATATACTCTTCAATAGCAATCATCGCACTGATTATCATTGTCCCCTCAGGACCTTGCTCTTGTGAAAACTCCAATGCCTTAATTAAATCTACACTAATGCTATCTGTATTGACAATATGTTCGGGCACTGATTGCCATGTGCCGTTCACATCGCGAGCAAGCGTGTCCGGGTTTTGGCACGACTCAATTGCTGCAACTGCCAATGTTGCTGCTGTAAAAATCAAAAATTTATGTTTCATAATTAATCTTTTCCAAATAAAACACTAATGTGAAGCATAATGTTCACTATTCTTCACCTATCATTTGAAGGAATGTAGCTTCGTCGATTATAGGAATGTTGAGATAATTGGCTTTTTCCAACTTTGCCGGTCCCATATTCTCTCCGGCAAGTACCATGTCGGTTTTCTTTGAAATAGACCCGACATTTTTTCCACCATGCTGCTCGATTAACGCTTTATATTGGTCGCGAGAATAGCGATTGAATGTACCTGATATGACAATGCTTTTCCCTTGCAAACGGTCGGACATCGGTTGGTCATCAGCAACTTCCGATTCCAATTTCACGCCTGCCAATCGCAAGCGTTCCACGATTGTCAGATTGCGCTCATCGGCAAAAAATTCTGTTATGCTGTGAGCAATATTGGGTCCAACATCTTCTATTGCCATCAACTCCTCTTGCGACATAGCCATTAGTCGGTCGATACTACCCACCGCACGTGCAATTTTCTTAGCTCCTGTTTCTCCGACATAAGGAATTGACAATGCAAATAACACGCGTTCAAACGGCACCTCTTTTGAGGCTTCAATACCATTCAATATTTTTTCAGCTATCTTTTCCCCTTTGAGATAGAGACTCTTAATCTGCTCGGCTGTAAGAGAATAAAGGTCAGCGCAATCTTTTATATATCCACGTTCGCAAAGGTCGTTGACCATCTCCTCGCCAATACCATCAATGTTCATCATGCGACGCCCGACGAAATGTTCAATTCTCCCTTTAATTTGGGGAACGCATCCATATTTATCGGGACAAACACGAGCAGCTTCTCCTTCAACACGAACAAGCGGAGTGCCACACGACGGGCAATGAGTTACAAATTCAACTCGTTCGGCACTATCATCGCGTTGAGCGGTGTCAACCCCGGTGATTTTGGGAATGATTTCTCCACCCTTTTCTACATAAACCATATCCCCCTGATGAATATCGAGAGAACGAATTATGTCGGCATTATGGAGCGATGCACGTTTCACAATTGTACCCGATAATAGTACCGGTTCAAGATTGGCAACCGGAGTTACCACACCGGTGCGCCCTACTTCAAACGACACATATTTCAATTTTGTCAAAGCCCTTTCAGCTTGAAATTTATAGGCAATAGCCCAACGTGGTGATTTCGCAGTATAACCCAAATTGAGTTGCTGACGCAAATTATCGACTTTGAATACGAGTCCGTCGGTAGCAACAGGGAGCTCTTTGCGTGCAATATCCCAATGATTGATATATTGTTCAACGTCGTCGATTGAACGTAGACGAGTCATAACATCCGACACTTTAAAACCCCAACTGCGTGCAGCCTGCATATTTTCAAAATGGGTGTCATAGGGGAGATTTTCGCCCAAGAGATAGTAGAAAAAGGCATCCAACCCTCGGCGGCTCACCTCTTTGGGATTAAGCAGTTTCAAGGTTCCGGAAGCGGCATTTCGAGGATTGGCAAAAAGAGGTTCGGAATTAAATTCACGTTCGGCATTAAGTTTTTCAAAGGCCTCCCACGGCAACACTATCTCACCACGAATTTCAAAACGTTCGGGCCAACCGTCACCTTGCAATTGCAATGGAATAGAACGTATGGTTTTTACATTCGCTGTGACATCATCACCCTGCTCCCCATCTCCTCGAGTGACAGCTCTTATTAACCGTCCGTTTTCATAAATAAGCGAAATTGAGGTGCCGTCAAATTTCATTTCACCAACGAGTGTACAATCTTCATTGATTATCTCTTTTTTCACTCGTTGCACAAAGTCGTCAACTTCCGCCACAGAATAAGTATTGGCAAGCGATAGCATCGGGTAAATATGTTTTATCTGCTTAAAACCTTTGCTGATATCGCTACCTACGCGCTGAGTAGGCGATAATGGGTCGGCCAAGTCGGGGCGTGTGGCTTCTAATGCTTCCAACTCTTTGAGGAGCATATCAAATTCTTGATCGCTCACAGTCGGGGCATTTAGCACATAATATTGATGATTATATTCGTTGAGTAGCTTGCGGAGAGCCTCAATCTTATTTTTAATGATATCCATAATTAATTAACTGAAAGAATATTGTTGCCCTACGCTTTGAGAATCGTACAGGGCTATTTAATTACACGCTTCACTGCAACAAAGCGTTTGGAAAAGTACGGGTCGTTAGTTGTGTCAATAGTGATTCCGGAAGTGGTTGCAGAATGAATAAAAGTGATTTCACCGGTGACGGGGTCACCATCAATAACAATACCGACATGACCTACTCTATTTGAGCGTGAATTACGCCCTTTAAAGAAAATAAGATCGCCGGGCTGCACTTGATATCTATCAACCAACTCGCCATTGCAATTGTATTGTTCGCGCGATGTACGTTTTAAATCATATCCAAATTGCGAAAACATATATGAAGTAAAACCGGAACAATCAAATCCCTTCGGTGTAGTCCCACCATATCGATATCTCACCCCCATAAACGTACGTGCCATGTCGAGCATATCATTCACGAGCACCACTACCTCATCGCTGGGAATAGCTTTCAGTTCACGCATTTCCATCCGGGGAAGATGTCGCGTTAGGTCGGCCTGCTCAATTGCAGCATAACGCTCTTCAGCATTCTGCGATGGTGTTCGCAATTGCTGAGCAAACGCTGTCGTTGCTCCGACTGCAAGTATGAATAATATGAATAATTGTTTTGTCACGTTTTATTTAAGGGTCGGGGGACATCGTAGGTTTTAGGTATTTGCAAATTTATGAAAAATCCCTCCACTATCCAACCCTCCCTGTCATATAGAATATTATATTTTGTTAATTTCACTAAAACTACAAACCATCACCATGCTCCACGCTTTTAAATTAAGGAGGATATAGGATTGGTTCATTACAAAAAAAAGTACAAATTAAGATTTTAATTAAAAATGGGGCGAATATCTAAAAAATATTTGTAATTTAGGGCTTTGATGTCGATTGCCGATTATGGAACAGGAAATTTATAAATATATCAATATGACATGGGTTTATTGGGCGCTATGGATTGTCTATGGTGTCACAATTATCAGTGTCGTGTTGGTTGTTCTATCGGAGAATCGGAATCCGGTGAAGTCATTGGCTTGGATTACAGTACTTTTGCTATTACCCGCAGTTGGACTGGTACTTTATTTCTTGTTTGGACGCTCGATAAAAAACAAACGCTTTATATCGCGACGAAACAGACGTCGACTTAAAAAGCATGAACAAGCTAAGGCCTTTGACGCATCAGCGTCGGGATTAAGCATTGAGAATGCGCAACACGTCAGATTGGGACAGGCATTAATGGGAGCGCCCTACTATGAAGATAACGATGCCATCATCTACGACAATGGCAAAGATAAATTCGACAGGCTTTTCCGAGATTTACGGAATGCCAAGAAATTTATCTATTTGCAATATTACATCATTGAAGATGATAAGATAGGGAATCAACTCGCCGACTTATTGATTGAAAAAGCTCAATCGGGAGTCAGCGTGAAAGTGATTTACGACCATCTCGGCAACATTAAGGTAAAAAACAAATACTATCAACGGATGCGCGATGCCGGAATTGAGGTGTTCCCATTTTTCAAAGTCTCGTTGCGTTATCTTGGCGGTAGGATTAATTGGCGCAATCACCGCAAATTGTGCCTAATCGATGGAACAGTCGGTTATATCGGAGGAATGAATGTTGCCGACAGATACATCGATGGAGGTAAATATAAAGTGTGGCGCGATTTGCATCTTCGTATCACAGGTCCAATACTTCGCAGCTTCAATCATTCATTTTGCTATGATTGGAATTTTATGGGACGCCCTATCCCCGATGACTTTGCAAAAGTCGATGTCAAGCCATCAGCCAACAATCTTGGCATGCAATTAATCACATCAGGACCCACCGGACAATGGGGAAATATCTCGTTGATGTTCCTCAAAGCCATCGGAAATGCAAAACGCTCAATCTATTTACAAACCCCCTATTTCTTGCCAACGGAGGGCCTAATGCGAGCATTGGAAGCCGCAGCGTTAGCTAAAATAGATGTCAGGATTATTATGCCTCGCAACACGGATTCAGCAGTGTTGCGTCATGCCTCGTTTTCTTACATAAAAGATTGTCTGCGTGCCGGCATCAAGATATATCTCTATGAGCCGGGGATGCTTCATGGCAAAGTGATTATAATCGATGATGAATTTACTACCGTAGGCTCAACCAACTTCGATTTCCGTAGCTTTGAACATAATTTTGAATCCAATCTATTTGTCTATTCGAGAGAGTTCAATGAGAAGATGACAGAGATATTCAAGCGCGACATGGAATTGTCGACACGAGTGTTGCCCTACGATTGGGACCATCGTCCACGTATCGACAAGATGAAACAGTCGGTAATGCGATTGCTATCTCCGATATTGTAAATTTTATAAGCGACGAGGGATAGACTTAAAAATCGAGGTAAATTAAGACCAAAAGATTAGTAAGGTTGGGGGCCTAAAAGCCTTAAAAGATATAAAGAAAAAGCCGAGGTTGGTGATCAGTCAACATCGGCTTAAATTTTTTCTAAGAGTTGTCAAAAGTAGAGGCATTTCTCAATGCCCTAACAGCTCGGACTATTATTTACCTGAAATGCTATCAGATACAGTCAAGCGAGCGCGACCTTTAGCGCGACGACGTGCAAGCACTTTACGACCGTCGGCAGTCGACATTCTTTCACGGAAACCGTGTTTGTTTACTCTTTTACGATTAGAAGGTTGAAATGTACGTTTCATCTTATTTATCTGTTTTAATTTGTTTATTCACAATTCGGAGTGCAAATTTAAGCAAATATTTCCGAATATGCAAATTATCACTTGAATTAAATTATGAATATACACCTATATTGCTGAAATGAAGCGAAAAAGCATTTGTACCCGATTTAAAACTTCCATAACATCAAGCATCGCATTTTAACACTTATTTAAATAATTCGATTTGTGAACTTACAGATAATTTCTACCTTTGCACAACGAAATGGAGTGGTGCTCGAGTGGCTGAAGAGGCACGCCTGGAAAGCGTGTAAACGCCAAAAGCGTTTCGGGGGTTCGAATCCCCCTCACTCCGCAAGGTATGCGACTGATATTTAAGCGATTACAAGCAAGAATACCGGTCGCTTTTTTGTCTGTCGGCAGGGATAAAATATATGGAAAGTTGTGGAAAAGTATGGAATTATATGGAATTTATTGTATTTTTGTGGAAAATGTTTCAGCTATGTTTCAGCAGAACCAAGTTTTTGCGTAAACATTTATTAAGGATTGATATGGCTTTTTTTCAACAAAATCAAGACCTAACATCGGCTATAATTATATCCCAATATATTAACAAATGGACAGAGAGCAAGCTCTTGCAAGACTAACGCAAGCCGTTGAGTATCTGAAAGATAGGGGTCAAGCGCGAAATCAAACGGAAATCGCAACTTTAATGGGAGAGTGTCAACCGACCGTTGCAGCGGCGCTCAATGGCTACCCGAAGCGATTAACCGAAAGGTTTCTGCGCAAATTCGCATCTGCGTATTCGGACTACATCAATGGAGATTGGCTGTTGACAGGTGAGGGCAAAATGGAATTGCCCGATAAGTCGTTGAGGGTGCACATCGGAGTTAAAGCGACTGCGGGATTTATGAGTGGCATTATCGAGAGGGATAGCGACGATGATATGCGCACCAAGTCTGCGTTCTTGCCCGACTACGATTTTACCATTGTTGCAAATGGCGACTCCATGTTGCCGAAGATTGAGAGCGGTGATATTCTCGCTTGTCGTATAGTGCGTGACCGCATAAATCTGCCGATAGGGAAAATATGTGTGATAGACTCTATTGAGGGTGCAGTGGTTAAGGTCTTGAAGGAGATTAAAGGTAGCGAAGTGATTTTGCACTCGCTCAATGATAAATACAACGATTACCCAATCCCTGCATCAAGTATTAATAACCTTGCCGTTGTTGTCGGCATGGTTAAAATTTTTGAGTCATGCTAAAAAGTTAATTTAAAAATCAACTTCCATAATACTCAATAGCCACATGTAAGATTTTAGAAATAAAATTGAAGCGGAAGTTGCAGGAACGAGAAAAAAGTTGTAACTTTGTGCCGCTTCAAAACAATACAAAACCAAATCAAATCAATTTAAACTTTTTAATTAATGGCAACTAAAATCAGATTACAACGCCACGGTCGCAAGAACTACGCGTTTTATCCTATTGTAATCGCCGATAGCAGAGCACCACGAGATGGTAAATTTATTGAAAGGATAGGTTCTTATAATCCTAACACTAATCCTGCTACAATAACTTTGAATTTCGAACGGGCTTTGTATTGGGTTAACGTTGGTGCTCAACCCACCGACACAGTACGCACTATCCTCTCTAACGAGGGCGTTCTCTTGATGAAACACCTCCAAGGTGGCGTTAAGAAAGGTGCTTTTGATGAAGCAGAAGCTCAACGTCGTTTCGAAGCTTGGAAAAACAAAAAACAAGCTGCTGTTGACGCTGTTAAGTCTTCACTTTCTGACAAGAAAGCTCAAGACGCAAAAGCTCGTCTTGCCGATGAACAAGCAAAGAACAAAGCTAAAGCTGAGGTCGTAGCTAAGAAAAAAGCTGAACTCGCTGCTGCTAAGGCTGAAGCAGAAGCTGCTGCTAACGCAGAGGCTGAAGCTCCCGCTACTGAAGAAGCTGCTGAATAATCAGCTTTCACGCTTTCGACATCAGATTGACAAAATAAAAGCGCTGTGTTGGATTCAACACAGCGCTTTTAGTATTTTCCGGAAGCTCCTACTTGCAATACTTAGAATGATAGTTGGAAGAGTACGTCGACGCGGTTTGCGTAGTTGTGTTGCCCATTGAAATTATGACGTGAACCTATCAGATACTCCGCTCCGACTTGCAAGCGCGGAGTGATATCCCAAAAGAGATTAAATGCGCCATAAAGTCCGTAGCGATAATCCGAACCATCTACTTTATACTTAGGGTAGTACCCTACTCTGCCCAATGCAGCACAGGCGTATAAACTTGGTGTGATGTTGTATTTACATCCGGCGTTTAATCCAACGGCCAACGGCGCGTAAAGACGTCCCGGAGTTGATGCATCGGCAACAAGGTCGTAAGAGCCGATAGACAAATCGGCAACATAGCTCTGATAGCCCCGACCGGTATTAGCCATGGCATATATTGCCAAACGGTTGCACGGATAAGCTACCGCCGACAATTGCACGCCCCATCCCACAACAGTGTGGCGCTGACCCGTCACTAAATTACGATAGGGAATAGAGCGAAGAATTCCGGAAAGTCGAACATGCTCATTATGCCCCCAATTATACTGACCGAATACCGCCAAATCAGGAAGATAGTCATCGAGTTTTTTGGTAGATACCCCATCGGCATCTACTTGCGACTGTGGCAACTCCACCGATGTTGCCATTTCCCAATGAGGTGAAAAATCATGCTGCCAGCGAAGGAGCAACGTAGTATGCACTATTTTCCCATTTTGTCCTCCCCCATCAATTGTAGGAGCTTGGGCTTCAACATCGCTAAACGAAGTGTCGGCATATCCGATGGTCCAATCCGATATCGTAACATAGGCCTTTTTAAGTTTGAAAAGCACATCTCCCGGTCCGGAATAATCACATAGAATATATCCTATCATATCACCAAAGGTTGCGCTACGTCCTATCACTTTGAAGAATAACGAAGTGCCGGCAGGAGTGCCACCAATACGGCGAATTTGGTCAGGGTCGCGCGGAACGGGAATCATGTAGGGGACAAAGCCGTTAACCGGTAACGACCCGTCAAAATCTCCCCATGCTCGCATTCTTATACATCCACCAATGCCCATAGCAAACTTTGCATCTTTGCTCATGAATAGGAAATAAGGTGCCTGAGGGTCCTGAAAATGGCGGTATTGGTCTACATAGAATAGCGAAACCATTCGCGCGATTGAATCAGCTGATGACTTATCTCCATCTCCAACAAAAAATATCTTGTGATTTTGTTGTAGTTTGGTTGCTCGGATTTCATCGCCGGTCATTGTGCGCAACGACAGCGAATCGGGATGAACCGACAAAATATCTGCTGCTGTTGCTAATACGAATGTCGTCGTAAAACAAATAATAATACATACAATCTTTTTCATAGTGCAAATAGTAATCTATAAATATCGAAATTGAGGACCAAAACATAAATAATGTCGGTTATTACCACAGATAATTAACAAATAACCTCAAAAATGGTTGAAATATGCACAAAATGGCATATAAACAGAAGAAAATTTGCACATTTTTATTATATTTGCAGAAATATAGCGAACAAAATAGTAGCTCAACCAAGGTCCAATTTCAAAATCGTCCAAAATGCCAAAAATTCCGGTACGTTCACAAGAACTTATCAACCTTGCCGATAAGAAAATCATAATCCTCGATGGTGCATTTGGCACTATGTTGCAGGACCTAAATCTGTCGGAAAGCGATTTTCGCGGCAAACGTTTTGCGATGTCGGGAATCAACTTGCGTGGTTGCAACGATGTGCTTTGCCTTACTGCGCCACAAGCCGTTGCCAATATCCACAGGCAATATATCGAAGCCGGAGCCGATATTATTGAAACCAATACATTTAATGCCAATGCTATATCTCTATCGGACTATGGGCTATCGGATTACGTTGCGGAAATAAATATTGTTGCAGCAAAAATTGCACGCGAGCAGGTTGAAGCCATTCGAAGGAGTTCCGGGCGTCAAGCTTATGTTGCCGGTAGCGTGGGGCCAACAAATAAATCGCTGACAATGGCTGTCACGCTCAACGACGACATTGATTGGGATACTATGGTCGATGCCTACTCTACTCAGATTAAAGCATTGATTGAAGGGGGCGTAGATTTGCTTCTCATCGAAACTATCTTTGACACGCTTAATGCAAAAGCCGCTATATTCGCAGCAGAAACCGCATTTGAAACTACCGGGACTCGTCTCCCTATAATACTTTCTGCAACGCTGACCGAAAGTGGACGAACCCTCTCCGGTCAATCGCTTGAAGCATTTGTCGCTACTATTGCCCATGCTAATCCATTTGCCGTCGGGCTTAACTGTGGGTTTGGTATTGAGGGCATGATTTCGCATATAAATACCCTACAAAAGCTCGTAGCACGAGTATCTGTTTATGCCAATGCCGGACTCCCCGATAAATTAGGCAAATACAATGAAACGCCTCAGATGATGACTGATGCTTTAATGCCAATGTTGCAGTCAAAGCAAATAAACATTGTGGGGGGATGTTGTGGGACTACTCCCGACCATATTCGCGCTATTGCTAATGAGGCCGCAAAATATCCACCACGAGAGTTCCATGTTCCGGCAACGAAACTCACACTTGCCGGGCTTGATACTCTCGACATATGTGAGGAGAGTAATTTCATCAACATCGGAGAACGCTGCAACGTGGCAGGTAGTCGAAAATTCCTTCGTCTTATTAAAGAGGAGAACTACGACGAAGCTCTTGAAATAGCACAATCACAAGTAGCTAAGGGTGCGCAAATCGTTGATGTCAACATGGACGATGCTTTGCTCGATGCGCCAAAATGCATTCGCCGATTTATTCGACTTGCCCAAGTCGACCCTGAGATTGCCAAAGTGCCTACTATGGTAGATTCATCGGATTGGAATGTCATTCTTGCCGGACTAAAAACAATTCAAGGGAAACCGGTAGTTAATTCAATATCGTTGAAAGCCGGCGAAGATACATTTATCGAACACGCCAAAATTATACGCCGTTTCGGAGCTGCAGTCGTAGTCATGGCATTTGACGAACAAGGTCAAGCTACATCCTACGAGCGCAAAATTGAGATATGCGCCCGTAGCTACAAATTGCTGACTACGATTGCCGGATTTTCACCACACGACATTATTTTTGACCCGAATATATTGTCTATAGCCACCGGAATGTCCGAGCACAACCACTATGCTGTTGATTTTATAGAGGCTACGCGGTGGATTAAGTGCAATTTGCCCGGAGCAAAAGTGAGTGGTGGACTATCCAACCTATCTTTCTCGTTCCGTGGCAATAACACTGTGAGAGAAGCAATGCACTCTATTTTTCTCTCCCATGCCATACCGGCGGGAATGGACATGGCAATAGTGAATGCTGCCGCACTACCATCCCCCGATGAGATATCACCCCGCTTGACTCATTGTGTAGAAGATGTCATTCTCGACAGTGACGCGGATGCTGCCGATAGATTAGTGGAAGAAGCGCAACTTATTCTACAACAAAAGGATAACTGCGACCCTTCGACCAATGCTAAAATAGAAGATGTTTCCGCCATTTCACCCGAAGAAGCGCTCACTGCGGCTGTGGCTCGCGGTTCGGTCAATAATATAGATTCATTGGTCAATGCAGCGTTGCAACAAATAGGCTCGGCGGTAGAAGTCATAAACGGCCCGTTAATGACAGCGATGAATCGCGTTGGTAAGATGTTTGGCGAAGGGAAAATCTTCCTGCCTCAAGTGGTAAAAAGCGCTTCGGCAATGAAAGCGGCCGTTGATGTCCTCACCCCAACAATTGAAGCTGAAAGAACTGACGCCAATAGCAATAGTTCAACTCGTAGAAAAATTGTAATCGCGACAGTCAAAGGTGACGTTCACGACATTGGCAAGAATATAGTATCGGTAATCATGCGATGCAACGGATATGAAGTAATCGACCTTGGGGTTATGGTTCCGGCAGAAACAATTATTGACCGCGCTATCAAAGAAAATGCCGACATTGTAGCCTTATCGGGGCTTATCACACCATCGCTTGATGAGATGTGCAATGTAGCACGCTTAATGGAACGCGCCGGGTTGACAATGCCCCTATTTATTGGTGGCGCCACTACTTCCAAACTTCATACCGCGCTCAAAATAGCACCACTCTACTCTGCGCCGGTGGTTCACACTCATGACGCCGCTCAAATGCCCGGACGTATAAAAGCATTTATCGACGACGATACTCGCATCGAAGCCGAACAACAACTGCGAGCCGAGCAACAACGCATGCGCTTAATGTCGGAAATTACACCCCGTTTACTCTCTATTGAAGAAGCTCGCTCTCGCAAAGGTCAATTCGACACCGACGCTCAACTTAGAAATCGCATAATAAACGAGAAACATCTCTACGATTGGAATATCGACACTCTACGCCCGCTCATAAATTGGCGCGCGTTCCTTGCTGCGTGGAAAATTGATGCATCTTACGCATCTCTCGCTCCCGGCAACAAGAATCAATGCAGTTGCAACCATTGCAACAACAGCCCTTCATCTCTCAATCAAGCAAAAGCCATAGAAGCACAACGATTGCTCAACGATGCAGATGAGGCACTAACTCATATCGCCACCGAGATTGGCAGTATAAAGGCTGTTGTAGCAAGTTTTCCCGCCTATTCTACCGACGATGATGAGATAGTAATTAACACTTCTTCCGACACCTTCACAATCCCCACTTTGCGCCAACAAGCCAACGTAGATGGAGAATATTGTTTAGCGCTTGCCGACTTCATAGGTCGACAGAATGAGAACCTGCCCACCGACCACATAGGGCTATTTGCAGTATCGGGAGGAATGAAAATGCAGCAACTGATTGAAAAGATAGCTAAAACCGATGAATATAAGGGACTCATCTACCGCACGGTTGCCGACCGTCTTGCAGAAGCTGCCACTGAAGCCACTCATCGCCAAGCCCTTATCGATTGGCATTACACCGACATCAATATCTCAATTCCGGATGCCAATCTCAATTCAATTCGTCCGGCTGTGGGTTATCCGTCGTTGCCCGACCAATCATTAGTATTTATATTAGACAACATATTGGTTTTCAGCAAGATTTCGATGCAGCCTACCGAGACCGGCGCTCTAAATCCGCCGGCATCTACTGCCGGGCTGATAATCCTCAATCCCAAGGCTCGCTATTTCGTTCTCGGCAAAATCGATGACGACCAACGTACAAATTACTTGTCGCGCCATCCATTAAAATTGCCGGAACAAAACCGCTTTCTCCCTCAATAATAGTGTCTAACTTATTTGAAATTAAGCACTAAATTATTATTTTTGCAAAAATATTTTAGTTCGCCAAAATGAGGCTTTGCGACTGAAATAATGAAAAAATAGATAAAAAGCCTCAAACTAAAACTATTACTTATATGAAAAAATTCTACTTATTAACCTTGATATCGCTTATGAGTTGCGGTATCATCTCTGCTGCCGGTTTTACGACAGTAGGCGATGGAACTACCTACACGTTCCAATCATTATCAGAAATTATGGATAGTGGTGTAACTAAAGATGGTTCGACTTATGTAGTTGCAAATAATGTAACTATATCAGTCAACGACAACTTCCAAATCGAAAGCGGCATTACCGTAAAAATGGGCAACGAAGTGGAACTACGCATTGACGGTTCAGCTAATTTCGAAGCCGCTGAGCGAGTTCTCATCACACGCAATGAAGAAACCGACCTACCAGAAGGGGTCTACATTATGGATGACATCAACGACACAAAATTCAAAAATATCGACTTCGAATATTGCGGATTAAGAGCATACGGCGATAAAGGTCTTATCGTTGATAATTGTACCTTCAAATATTGCAATGGTAAACTATCTTCCTCGGGAGCTTTGGCATTGGGTCAAGATAACACATGTTACACCATAACCAACTGTACTTTTGAGAGCAACGAAGTTCCGGGAGTCGGTGGCGGAGCCAACAGCCGTTGCGGTTGTTATATCGAAAACTGCACATTTATCGACAACAATACCAAGAACTCCAACAAGCCACAAATTAACATTACAGTTGGTGGAGATAACGAGGTTATAATCAAGGGCTGTACACTAACAGGAGCGCAACGTACTAAAGTGGGTGCCATCTCCGTTTCAAACATGATGGGGCTTACCGGGAGCAATATCGTGACAATCGAGAACAACGATATTCGCGGTCACCGTTATGGCATTACCACTCTCGGACATCAACAAGTTACTATCAAAGGAAATACCCTCATAGACAACTGTTACGAGACAAACCCGATGAACGGAGGTAGCGGCATCAGCATTTATGACTCATCAGGCACTCAGACTGCAGTCATAACCGGGAACTATATTGAGAAACATTTGTGGGGTATCTCTCTCATCGGTGGTAAAGAGATTAACATCGGCAAAACTGAAGACCCCACTGCTGACGACTACAATCCGGGAGGCAACGTCTTCAAGGACAACGGTAATGGTGGCGTTCTCTACGACCTCTATAACAACACAACTCTGACAGTATACGCCCAAGGCAATCAATGGGGTGTAGACGAACAGACCGAAGAGAAAATCGAAACTGTTATATTCCACAAAACAGATGACGCATCTCTCGGAAAAGTCATATACATGCCGGCAATGGAAGAAGGCAGTGTGTCGGACATCGTGACCGACGATGAAAATATTCAGTTCATCAACGGTGAAATTCAAGTTCAAAGCGCTGAAACAATTATCATCTACACTTTGAGCGGTCAATTGGTTCAAGAATTTAACGACGTTAAAGGCTCTGTTGATATTTCATCATTACAAAAAGGTCTATACATAGCATACGTAAAAACAGCTACCGGTGTACACGTAGTTAAATGCCTTTTGTAAAAAAATCAGTTTCCATGAGGTCGCACGTTTTGGTTGCGACCTCATAGAAACATAAAATAGCGCTTACAATCAAAAAATATTTGCAGAATAGCGATTAAAAGCGTACCTTTGCGACGCAAATAAAGGTAGGTCCGGTAGCTCAGCTGGATAGAGCATCTGCCTTCTAAGCAGACGGTCATGGGTTCGAATCCCGTCCGGATCACTGAAAAGGAGTTCTCACTGAACTCCTTTTTTTAGCTCTAAGCTAAAGGGAATTAGGGCTCAGCGATAACACACAGAGTTTCAATGCTTTCGAGTCGAGAGTTAGAAATTTACTAACAACGACTGAGAGCGACAGAAAAAGACTGAAAGCGACAAAATGCGCTACCAAA
>CAYWXG010000013.1:0-48637 GCA_964462445.1 uncultured Barnesiella sp.
TTAGTTTTCAACTTCCTTTTTTATTTTTTTCAAAATTATTTAGGACAATATTGGGGTATATGACAAAAAGGGCCGTAGATTAAATTTCTACAGCCCTTTTGAGTTATTTGGAATTTAAATTAAATCCAACGTACGTAGGCAAAGTCCTGACGGTGAGGAAGGTTTGCGTTAATCGGATACAAACGATAAGCAAAGCGGAATACACCGGGATCTTCAGTCTTACCTTTGTGTTCGAATGTGAGCACATCGCCTTCTTCTTTCACTACTTTGAAAGGCTCAACTTTCCAAAGTTTTTCTTCTCCATCTTCAACTTTGTAAGAAACCATTTCAAGTCCAAGATCCTTGCCAAGACCATTAGTATCAACGATTGCCTTAACTTCATAGTTTTGACCTGTTACGTTGTTGGCAAGCGGTTGAGCTTGAACATCAAATACTTTGATGCCATCCCATGCAGCAGCAACTTTTTCTTTCCATGCAACGATTTCTTTTGCAAGAGCGCAATCTTTAGCGGCAAGTTTCTTAGCACGAGCAGCTTCTTTGTTGTAGAAACGATCGATATAGTCGTCGATCATACGTTTCATCGTGAAGTTGGGAGCTATATCGCCGATTGAACCTTTGATATATTGAATCCAACGGGGAGAATATCCTTTTGAGTTCTTTTCAAAGTAGAGAGGAATAATTTCGTTCTCAAGCATTGAATAGATTGTTGCAGCATCAAGTTTGTCTTGCTGTGACTGGTCGGTAAATGTGCGACGGTCTGTAAGAGCCCAACCTGCATTTTCGTTGAAACGATAACCTTCGTACCACCATCCATCGAGCACTGAGAAGTTGAGAACACCATTCATTTCAGCTTTTTCACCGGATGTACCTGATGCTTCCAACGGGCGAGTAGGTGTATTCAACCAAATATCTACACCGCTGACAAGGCGCTTAGCAACTACCATGTTGTAGTCTTCGAGGAAGATAATCTTACCCAAGAATTGAGGCATTCGAGAAATCTCCATAATGCGTTTGATAAGGCCTTGACCTGCGCCATCGGCGGGGTGTGCTTTACCTGAGAATACGAATTGAACGGGGAATTGCTCGTTGTTCACAATTTTAGCGAGACGATCCAAGTCGGTGAAGAGGAGGTGAGCACGTTTATATGTTGCGAAACGACGTGCGAAACCGATAATGAGAGCGTTGGGGTTAATCTTATCAACAATTTTCATTACCGCAGAAGGGTCACCTTGATTAGCGAGCCATTTTGCTTTGAAATCACGTTTTACGAAGTTGATGAATTTATTTTTCATCGTCATACGCATAGCCCAAATTTCTTCATCGTTAACGTCGAAGATTCCTTTCCATGCGTTAGTATCGCTTTGATTTTCAAATACTTGTTCGCCGAGATGTTTTGCATAGAATTCTTTCCACTCTGATGCAGCCCAAGTAGGCATGTGCACACCATTAGTTACATAACCAACATGAGATTCCTGCCAGTTGTAGCCTTTCCAAATACCGGCAAACATTTTTTTAGATACTTCACCGTGAAGCCAGCTTACACCGTTAGCTTCTTGACAAGTGTTGAGCGCAAACACACTCATAGAGAAACGTTCGTTAGTATTGGGATTTTCGCGACCCATATTCATGAGGTCGTTCCATGAAATACCAAGTTTAGCGGGATATTCACCCATATATTTTCCGAAGAGACCTTCGTCGAAATAGTCGTGACCTGCAGGTACGGGAGTGTGTACAGTATAAAGTGAAGACGCACGAACCAATTCGAGTGCTACGTTGAAGTCGAGATGATCTTCTTGTACGTAGTCAACAAGACGTTGGAGGTTGAGAAGAGCAGCGTGACCTTCGTTGCAGTGATAGAGCTGGCTCTTGACACCCAATTTCTTCAACATAAGTACACCACCGATACCGAGGAGGTATTCTTGTTTGATACGATTTTCCCAGTCACCACCATAAAGTTGGTGAGTGATAACACGGTCAAACTCACTATTCATATCGAAGTCGGTGTCCAAAAGGTATAGGTTCATACGACCCACAGCTACTTTCCAAATATGAGAGTAGATTATGCGACCGGGATAAGGAACTTCGAGAATAACGGGATTGCCATTTTTATCGCAAACTTGCTCGATGGGGAGCTGGTTGAAGTTTTGAGGTTCGTAGTTAGCGATTTGTTGACCGTCAACACTAAGTGTTTGGGTGAAATAACCATAACGATAAAGGAAACCGACAGCTGTCATGTCAACACAGCTATCAGAAGCTTCTTTAATATAGTCACCTGCGAGCACACCGAGTCCACCTGAATAAATTTTCAAGCAGTTGCAAAGACCATATTCCATAGAGAAGTAAGATACAGAGGGAACATCTTTGCGCATCGGCTTTTTCATATATTCTTGGAACTTAGCATACACTTTATCGATGCGTTCCATAAAGTTTGGATCGTTGATAACCTCTTTTTGACGATCTGATGAAAGGCGTTGAAGCACCATTACGGGGTTTTCGCCTGTTGAGCGCCAAAGGTCGGGATTTAAATCACGGAAAAGTGCTTTTGCGTCACTATTCCATACCCACCAAAGGTTTTTGGAAAGTTTCTCCAGCGGTTTTAACTTGGAAGGTAAGTCTGATTTGACTGTCATGTCACGCCAAGTGGGGACATTTGAGTTGCTTACTTGAAGTTTCATTGCTTATTTTTTTAATAATGTTAAATTTCTGTATTTATGGAAATGTAAAATATCAATAATTAACGTACTATTTGCGACTTTTACGCTTAGTCACTTTTTTGTTTCGTTGCGTAGCCTTATCTATTGCAATCTGGAATGCATCAATGTAGTATTTAATAAAGTTGCTCCACGCTGCTTCCGATGCGGTATCCATAGCCGCTTTTGCTATTTTAGATCTTTGACTCTGACGAGAATTTATCAAACTATAAATTGATTGCGCAATAGCATCAACTACTTCATGATAATTATGGTCGGTGCGAGGAATAACATTGACACCCGACACCTCAAATTCCGGTTTTGACGATGACAATATCCATTGTCCGAAGCCTGAAAGCGATGTCGTAACAGTTGGCACACCGAATGCCACACTTTCAAGTGGAGTGTAACCCCATGGCTCATAATAGGATGGGAATACTGTTGCATCAACACCAATGAGTAGGTCATAATAGGGTTTATTGAATATACCATCATTACCATTAAGATAACATGGCACATATATAACCGTATTACTATCATTGACATCAACTCCAAAACCTAATTGGTGAATACGATTTATAATCGGGTCATCATTATAGTTATGGAGCGAATGTGTAATAACAGCATCGGACAAACCGGTATAATTATTATCGTTGATTGCATTCTGCAAATCACTACGCCCTTTATTAACCCATGCCGGCACCATAACAAGCGCCAAAACACGTGATTGAGTATAAGCTCTCAATCTATTTACGCTGTCGAGGAATACATCGATACCCTTGTTTCGATATTCGCATCGACCGGATGTTGCTATTATAAATGTATCTTCATCGAGTTGCTTTCCTGTAAGGGCACGAGCTACTGACAATAACTTTTCGCGAGCAGCTGCTTTTACTCCGTCAAACTGCGTACGTGTCGGCACGAAATTCTGCTCAAAACCATTAGGAGTTACTACAGCCGGTTTTATATCGAGTAATTGCTCACACTCTACAGCAGTTATATCGCTTACTGTGGTGAAACAATCTGCAGCATGAGCGGCAGCTTTTTCCAAAGAGTGCTTCGACTCCATATTAAGTTCTCCCGCCATTTGATCGCCATTGTAACCTGAAAGATAATCGTATAGCGGTTTACCATTACCACAAATACTACGACCTATACTTGTTGCATGTGTAGTAAATATTGTGCCGATTTTAGGCTCTTGCCACTTAAGATAAAGTAGACCCATTCCGGTGGTCCACTCGTTGAAATGCGCAATAACATCGGTAGGAGCTTCTTCATGACGATAAATGCTTTGCATAACAATTGCAGAAGCAACCGCAAACGCACAGCCTTCATCGTAATCACCATATGCATGAAGTGAATCTACTCCGTAACGGTCCCAAATTTCACCATAGATTTCATTTAAATGAGCATTCACGCCCTTGAAATCCACCAATACGGCTATTGGTTTACCCGGGATATCCCATCGTCCTACCCTAACTTTAATATCGTAGGGCAATTGCAACGATTTACGCCAAGTTTTGAGAATTGTTTGATTTTCGACAAAAAACGGGGAAGGATTTTTGTCAGACCACACATCGGGCCCAACGAAAATCACTTTGTCTTTATAGAGTTTCTGTAGAGTTTTGGCCTTTGTTGACAAAACAGTGTAAATACCACCAATTTTGTTGCAAACCTCCCAGCTCGTCTCAAATAACAAGTTGAGACTACATTCTTTTTTTCCTTCTATCATTATACCTTAAAAAATATACTTAAGAAAAGTATGTTTTCAGTCGCAAAGGTAATAAAAAATTTACAATAAACAAAATAATAGGAAAATCATGGTTTTCTAACAAAATAGAATCGCATTACTCATATATTAATAATTTATTGCAATAAAATAACAAAAAATCATAAAAACATTGTCGAGACGCGATTTGTTATTGTAGATAAAAAAAATATTACTAATTTTGTAGGAATAACGCATTACACGCCTTTATGAAAAGAGTCATTTCAATCGTCATTTTGTTTGTTGCCGCAATGTCGTTCAACGGGCAAATGTTTGCTGAAGCAAAAACTTCGGTTGAAAGCAAAGTATCCGAACGAACACCGCTTGTTTCTGTAGATAAAGGCTATATTGAATTGTCGGCACCCGACTCAGATGTTGTGAAATTTGAAATCTTTTCAATTACCGGCCAACTTATCAAGTCAATTACAGTAAAAGGTTCAACAGCAAAAGTAGAGTTACCCAAAGGCTTCTATATAATAAAATGTGACGCTTGGACTAAGCGAGTAATGCTCAGATAAATTTATACTATCGTCACTCTTTTGCGCACGATAGCTTATTGCACGAATAAACCATTAAAATAATATCATACTAAGCATGAATTTCAATTTTAAAACAATGTGTACCCGTGGTTTGACCTTCGGGTTAATGTCTATTGGAGCAACAGGCATGAGTGTTGCTCAGGACATTGACAGTAAATTTGCTTCATTTCCCACCTATGCGGGCGAAGATCTCGAATTAGCTATTCTTCCACAAGGAATAAAGTTTTCGTTATGGTCACCTGAAGCTGATGCCGTAAGACTACGCATCTATCCCACCGACCGTAATTCAGCGCCTATCGAAACAATCGATCTAACAAAGAGTGAAAATGGTGTATGGCGTGCAGTTGCATCATCAGAACATATGGGCAATTTCTACACGTTCCAAGTAGCTCACAATGGAAAATGGCTTGCAGAAACTCCCGGTGTATGGGCTAAAGCAGTTGGCACCAACGGTATGCGCGCCGCTATTATCAACCTCGATGAAACCGATCCTGAAGGTTGGGCTGAAGATAAAGGCCCGGTAGTTGAGAGCATCAACGACGTTGTTATCTACGAGATGCACCACCGCGACTTCTCAATCCATCCCTCAAGTGGCATCGTTCATAAAGGTAAATTCCTTGCTCTAACAGAAGAAGGCACCACTACTCCATTGGGCGACAAAACAGGCATTGACCACTTGAAAGAACTTGGCGTTACTCACGTTCATATTCTCCCGTCGTACGACTACAATAGTGTAGATGAAGCCAACCTCCCCTCTAATCAATATAACTGGGGATATGACCCCTTCAACTACAACGCTCCGGAAGGTTCATACTCTACCGACCCTGCCGACCCCGCAGCTCGTATCACCGAAATGAAGGAGATGGTAAAAGCCCTCCACAAAGCAGGAATCGGTGTCATCATGGACGTAGTTTATAATCACACTGCCAACAACGATGACTCAAACTTCTCGCTCACCGCGCCCGGCTACTACTATCGTCATCGTGCCGACGGCTCATATAGCGATGCTTCAGGTTGTGGCAACGAAACAGCTTCCGACCGCCAACAAATGCGCAACTATATCATCAACTCGGTAAAATATTGGGCTTCGGAATATCATATCGACGGTTTCCGTTTCGACCTCATGGCTATCCACGACACCGAAACGATGAATCAAGTAGCAAAAGCTCTAAAAGAAATCAATCCTTCAATTTTTGTATATGGTGAAGGATGGACAGCCGGCGATTCGCCCCTCGCGGTTGAGCGTCGCGCTTTGAAAGAAAACGTAGCCAAGATGGAAAATATCGCCGTATTCTCAGACGATATTCGCGATGCCATCAAAGGACACTATTCAAATGCTGCCGACCGCGGTTTTGCAACAGGCAAACCCGGCAATGAAGAAACAGTAAAGATTGGTATCGTAGCTTCAACTGCCCACCCGCAAGTTGACTACAGCAAGGGCAATAATTCCAAATTTGCCTACGCTTCTTCTCCCTCTCAAATCATCAACTACGTTTCTTGCCACGACGACTTGACTCTTACCGACAAGTTGGCGAAATCAATGCCCGAAGCAAGCGCAGAAGAACGTATGCGTGCAGCAAAACTTGCTCAAACTATCGTGTTCACATCGCAAGGCACTCCGTTCATGTTTGCCGGCGAAGAAATTTTCCGCGACAAGAAAGGTGTTCACAACTCCTACAAATCGCCCGACTCTATCAATGCAATCGACTGGTCGTTGAAAAACGCTAATGCCGACCAATTCAACTACTACAAAGAATTGATTAAATTGCGTAAAGCTCACCCCGCATTCCGCATGCGCACAGCTGAAGATATCGCAAAAAATATCGTATTCGACAAAGTTGAAGAACCCAATCTCATCAGCTATTCAATTAAGAACAATGCCAATGGCGACCAATGGAAAGAAATTAAATTGGTATTCAATGGTAGCGACGATGTAAAGGTTGTCAAAGTGGGCAAAGGTGATTGGACTATCATCGCTGAAGATGGTAAAACCAATGCCGAGGGTCTTGGCACTACTCGCGGTGGCAAACTCTCAGTAGCGCCCCGCTCCGCCCTTATCCTCGCCCGCTCTAAATAAGAAATATTATCATTCTATCACACTCGAGGCGTGTAACCCTAATGGTCACACGCCTCTTTTTTTATCGCTAAAATACGGCAACCCTAACAAAATTTAGTCTTTCGAAAGTTTTTTCTGCAAAAAAGTAAAATTCCGATACCCACAGGCAATGCTATGAAGATATCGGAATCGGGATTTATTTATAAATTTTCGCCTAACAATCTAATTTTTTCTTCCATATCGTCAATCGTGGGGTCCATGTCAATATTATTGCGATTGAGCGGACGTAGAAGAACTTTATCAAATGTCCTTTCAAAATCTTTCGAAATAGTTTCGTTGAGATAATAACATGGATTCAATGCTGAAATATCTAATTGTTCAAGGAAATTACGCTCATCTTTTTTGATTAGGACCGGACCGATAATATTGGTCAAAACATAAGGATTACTATAATTATAATATGTGTATCCCTCAAAATTAGCCAAATATGGAGCACATTTACTACCCGTGGCAAGCACGCGCAGAAGATACAAAACATAATATTCAGGATCTTCATCATAGATTGCAACTACCTTTTCCCCTTCTATTGGTTGGAGTATCTCTCCATCCTCGGGAGCTGCCAATGACATTACCACTACCCCATTTTCCTCAAGTTGCGTAGTCAAGTCCCTAAATAAATCGAAATTGATAGTAACACCCCGAAGCAGATTGCGTCTGACCGCCATCGGACACTGGCTTTTAAGGTATATCGAAATACGTATGCGACTGTTCACATTGCCATAAGCCCTATACGATGTTATTTTCGCCGAGATTTTTTCGCCATACCCGGCATCAATCATGCGAGCCAATGCCTCATTTTCGCTACGCGGGATATATCCGAGAATATAATTAAAATCAAATTCGTCGGGGTTGCCATCGTAATCGCCGGCTAAAGCAACCGCAATAGCATTGGGATCATATTTATTACTATTATCCCTTACTAATGCAATATCAACTCCTTCATAGAGTTCGTGCCATATATCATCGAATGGCTCAATATGAAACGATATCCCTGCCACGGCACATTCTTTAAAGAACACCGATTTATATTCATATTTGGGAGCACTATATAAATCGCAATTTGAAGTCATTATTCTATTTTTTATTTGTTAAATCCTCAAGGCGTTTATGCAACATCTCCGTAGTAACACTCGAATAATTCTCACAAAGACCGACTCAGGGAAAAATCAATCAAAATATATTACTCCGTTGTAGTTATTACTTAAATCCTTCTCCTCAGAAGAATCGTAATCATCAAGATATCGCTTATAAAAATAATTGGTGAATTCTGACCAAATGTCACTTTCAGAATCTGAATTATAAACCGTAAAATCGTCAAATTTATCCATGATATTAAATCTAATTAGTTGGTGATTTTGAATTACGATGTAAATTTACTACCACAGATGTGCAACAATACCGCCCACCTTTGTTAAAAACATTAAACCACCCTAATTTTCGGATAAATTGACTGCGAAAACTACTTTTTCCAGCGAGACAATAATTGAAAATAATAATTTAAACTATAGAAATATCCTCACTAAATTTATTTAGAGTTATATCCACCAGTAATACTGCATGTTCTTTTTCCTCTTTAAGAGCATCCTTAGGCCGCCATGCAACAATGAATCGAATAGAAACATCCGAGACAAAATAATTCTTTTCATTCCATGCAACTAGTTCACTCATTATTTTCTGAGACAATTGACATACAGGTTTTTCTGTTTTTAGATCAAATAAGCGACCATTTTCATATCGAAGTTTTTGTCCGGCACGCAATGAAAGCACCTCTTTTTTACGGGATTTGAAATAGCCTAAATTCACATCTTTATGTGAGAGTTGGAGAATAATCTCATTAGGCATATCGTAAATAATACGCTCTATTCTTTTCTGTACAATACTCGATTTGTCAAACAAAGAAGTATTCGTATGTATAAATAATCGTTGTTTAGCACGAGTTATACCTACATAATATCTGCGATGTATCTCATCGGTCAATTGTCGGGGGTTAGAGATAAGCATATACACATCATCAAACTCCATTCCTTTTGATTTATGTATAGTAGAAACTACCACATCAGCATTTTGCAAATCACAAAAATCTTCTGCTGATGACTCAAATATATACTCTTTGAAGTCAGTCAAATACTTTGCTTTATTAGTCTCTTCAAATAATTTGAGACATTGCTGTAAATAACACAGACTTGCCGAATCTGCATAGTATGAATATGTTCGCTGCTTCGATTTCTCCCATACTTCGTCTAAGATAAGAGGGGTGAGTGTCTCGTGCTCAATACATTTTAAGAAGAATCTCACTTCTGCCATATTCCAGAAGCGGAATCCATCCATACTTTGAATAAGTTTACTTTTAAGATTATACTTTCTCAAAAGCGCCACCATAATTACCGCCTCTTCGTTAGTCTGAGTGAGAACACAAATTGAGCCACCACCACGATGCTTCACCAAATCCTCAACAAGAGGTTGATACATACAGGCAGACGTATGTTGGGTTATACTCACATTGCCGGTAGCTTGGCTCATTGATACGATTGGATGGCTCTTCATCCTATCTTTTATGGCTTTGACAAAATTATTAGCATACTCCACTATATGCTTTGAGCTCCGGTAATTCTCTGTCATCTCAACAAAACAACTATTAGATTCCTTGAGCAATTTGGCCATATATTTCGAATTAGAACCACGAAACTCAAAAATATTTTGATCATCATCTCCAACTGCGATTACACGCATCTCTTCATTTACTGACATCAAGGCATGTACCAACGCATACTCTTCAGCGCTCATATCCTGAGCCTCGTCTATCACAAGAACAGTTTTTGATATGCGAGATGGCTCAACCTCCCCGGCATTTATCATTTGCGCTGCACGTGACACAACATCTTTCGCGTCATCAAGATTGCCGATTCTACCGAGCAAATCGAAGCAATATGAATGAAAAGTCTTTATCTCAACAAAGTGTGCTGCGTTACCTATTAATTCTATAAGTCGCTGCTTGAACTCCGTAGCAGAAGCTCGCGAAAATGTCAGCATCAGTAATTGTTCGTGTTTTACATCTTCAAGCAAAAGCAATGATGCTAGTTTATGTACTAGCACCCTCGTCTTTCCACTTCCAGGCCCAGCTGAAACAACAATGCAACGTGACTCTTTGTCTGAAATTATTTCCATTTGCTTTTCCGAAAGCGTCCCAAAGAGTTGTTCGTATTTCCCTGGTGTAACATTGCGCTCTATCTCTCGAACACGCTCACCTTTGAAATACTTTGCCACAAAGCGCTTATAATCCATTTGGAAATAATCTTGCACATACTGTAGAGCTGCATTGTAGTCCTTTACCATTAAATTAGCATACTCCCCCACTATATGAACTTGCTGTATCTTCTGCTTATAGAATTCGTTTAACATACGATAATCCTCCTGCTTATAACGCAATCGATTATCTTTAATGCGGCGAATATCCATAGCATTATAGAGGACAAGAAAACCTCCTTCTAGCTTTAATGCACCAATTTTAGATAAATATAGCAATGCTTCCTCAACATCTTCAAGTTGCACATCATGTAACAAGCCAAAAAGATCATAGCTCTTTTTGATATCATTAAGTAGTTCGACAATTGAAAACTGTACACCTCGCTTTTTATCTACCTCTCCTCCCGACGATAGTGTCTGCCTAAACAACCACTCCACTGCAAATTGACAGATAGCCAAACGCTTTTCAAATCGCTTTATAACGGTATCCAAATCAGCCTGACGAACAACCTCTATATTGTGCGCCGCATCCTCTTTCTTACGTGTATAACCCTTTATTGTAAGGAAGTAAAGCAATGTGCGAATGTCTTTTTCTGTAGCCGACGTTATTCCCTCTTTCTGTGCGTTATCATTCAACTGTTTACACGATATACGTAGAACATCATCCGGGATATTATTGAGTATGTATCGCTCTAATTTTGTAAATTGTTCCAATAATCGCTTGGACTTATTTTCTGACTCTCCTGTATCATTTAAATATGCAGAAATATCCTTTGTGTCAGCCAATATCCCCTCTTCGCGCATTCGTTCTATAACAGAAATGACATCGGTCTTCTTAAGCCCTAGAATATCCGACAAATAATCAACTCGCGATTCTGCCACATCATCTTGAGCTTTGGCTATGTGTTTTTGAGAGATTAACGATTTGATAATACGAATAGACTTTTCAACCTCCTCTTCTTCAAACAAAACGGACTCCGTGATACGCCTACGCGCTTCATCTACATTCTTTACAGTAATACCGGTAGCATATACATGGGGAACATTATTTCCTCGTTCTAAATAACCGGCCTGTTCCAACGCCGACAGAGCGGTACGAACACGCGTTTCAATATCAGATACCGAGTCATCCCAACCCGCTTTTCTTGCTATTTCCAATGCTGAGCAGCATGCTCGTGCTCGATGCTTTGTCATCTCTTTTACTGCTTTCCATACTTGCTGTATTTCACTTATGCTCAACTTTGTCTGATTTAGTAAAATAAAATGTTTATCTAAATCCGAATCTGCATACAACACAAAACACCTCGCTTGTAATTCTGGATCTCTGCCGGCTCTACCTGCCTCCTGTACATAGTTCTCCAACGAATCAGAAATGTCATAATGCACGACAAGTCCGACATCTTTCTTATCTACACCCATACCAAATGCCGATGTGGCCACAATGATACGAACTTGATCAGACATGAAAGCATCTTGATTAGCGATTTTCTCGTCAGCATCCATTCGCCCGTTGAAAGGCAATGCTTTATATCCATCTCTAGAAAGTTTCTCAGCCAGTTGTTTTGTTCTTTTCGTCCTTGACACATAAACTATGGTAGAACACGATGATTGGGCTATTAATGACCGCAACTTAGCATATTTATCATCGTCTGTGTCAGTATGAATAACTGAATACCGAAGATTCGTTCGCGAAGCAGTAGACGCAAACAAATGGAGGTCGAGATTAAGCATCTGTTTAAAATAGTCACAAATATCTTGAACTACCTTTTGTTTAGCAGTAGCTGTAAAACACGAAACAGGTATTGGTGTGACAAGTTTTTTCTTTTTTTGATATTCACTTATAAACTTACCAATATAAAGATAATCAACACGAAAATCTTGTCCCCATGATGAAAAACAATGAGCCTCATCTATTACAAAACGCACCACTTGGCGTGCCATTAAAACCTTCTCAATGGTCTTTGATCGCAACATCTCGGGAGCAATATATAGTAACGACGCATCGCCATCTAAAACACGCTGAATAGCTAGCGATCTACTAATTGGATCAAGCAACCCATTTATTGTTACTGCATCAGCAATTCCCCTTTCGGTAAGATTATCTACTTGATCCTTCATAAGCGATTGTAATGGAGAAATAACAACCGTCAATCCGTGTACAGAACGCCCCTCCATTAATGCCGGCAACTGAAATGTAAGCGACTTCCCGCCTCCGGTTGGGAATATAGCCAACAATGATTTTCCATCTACTGCTGCATTCACCGACTTCTCTTGTAAGGGTTCTCCCTCGTATGTACGAAATTGGTCGTAACCAAAATATTGCTTTAAATTATAATGAACATCGAGATCCTTATTACAATAACTACAACCACTAAAACACTTTGTGTGTCGCAAACGCCTAATAATATTTTCTACATTAGGATAATTACATAATACCCAAGCAGGTGTAATTGATCTATGATCTGTTGTATCTATCAATGCTAATGCATAAGCTAATTCACAAGGATGTTGGACAATTATATTCTCTATATCCGCATGTTCACAAATTTTCCCCTGATACGTAGAACGTATCAAGCTTGCTATATTATCCAATGATTTAGCATTGACAAACTTCAAGAAACCATCAAATTCCGCAAAGCCCTGCAATAGCGTTGCATAAATATTCTTTTTTTGTTCTGATAAAGAATTCCATTGAGCCACCTCATCCATCAATAAATCATATGCCTTTGTGCAATCATTTACCGGATTATTTATCTGCTCACTAATCAATTTATCATCTTTTAATAAGTGGTGATATGGTCGCTCAGGAAACAATAATGGCGAAACATAAAGTGTATCAACTAATACCCATTGTATCTCGTGTTTTTCAAAAAGATACCTTGCATCATGATGAATAATATTGTGCCCACAAATAAAATCTACTTCTTTTAAAAATTGTTGAAATTTAATTTTGTTTGCAGAATGAAATATAGTTTGATCATATTTCAGTGCACCAATATCATGGACTTTTTTGTCTTTAATACTAACTTCTACATCTATAATAGCATACCGAGAATTATCCAAAGTTTTTAATTCAATAGAGCGATCTGCTGTATCATTTATAGTTTTGAATATTTTATTCCAAAGAGACATACTATTATACTTAAATTAATGACATTAGTCCTATATTAGTAAAAAATTCACCCTAATTTTCGGATAAATTGACTGCGAAAACTACTTTTTCCAGCGGGATTGTTGGAGTTGTGCAAGTCGTTCCTCAGCTAAATTTGCACATGGGTTCCAAAAACGTGTTCCGACAAGCGAATCCGGCATATATTGTTGCTCTACAAAGTTGCCGGTATAATCGTGAGGATATTTGTAATCAGCACCATAGCCCATCTCTTTCATCAATGATGTGGGAGCGTTACGAATATGCAATGGAACGGGAAGGTCGCCTGTTTGCTGCACTTTTTCCAATGCCGTGTTGATAGCCATATATGCAGAATTACTTTTGGCAGAAGTGGCAAGATAGATTGTACACTCGGCAAGTGGGATTCGTCCTTCGGGCATACCGATTTTCTTGATTACATCGTAAACGGTGTTGGCAAGAAGAAGTGCGTTGGGATTAGCAAGGCCGATATCTTCGGCGGCAAGGATTGTCAATCGTCGTGCTATAAATTCTGGGTCTTCCCCTCCGGAAATCATCCGTGCCAACCAATAGATTGCTGCATCAGGGTCGCTACCTCTCACACTCTTGATAAATGCAGAAATAATATCGTAGTGCATTTCTCCATTCTTGTCGTAGGCTGCGGGATTTTCTTGCAATCGTTCGGTGACTGTGGCATCATCAATAACGACCGGCTGATTAGCACCTACCGACTGTTCAAGCAAGTCAAGGATATTAAGCAGTTTACGAGCATCGCCACCGGCAAAGCGGAACAATGCCGTAGTCTCTTTAACCTCAACATTTCTACGCGACAACACTTCGTCGTGATTTATAGCATGGTCGAGCAACTGTTGCAACTCGGCGGCTTCAAGTGGCTTTAGTGTATAAACCTGAGCGCGCGACAACAGCGGACGTATAACCTCAAATGACGGATTTTCGGTCGTTGCACCAATAAGTGTCACGATACCACTTTCCACAGCTCCAAGCAATGAATCTTGTTGAGATTTACTGAAGCGATGGATTTCATCAATGAACAAGATTGGTCGCCCTTTGGTGAACATTCCTCGCAAATCGTTGCGACAACGTTCTATAACATCACGCACATCTTTCACCCCTGCCGTGACTGCCGACAACGTATAAAATGGCGACTCGGTAGTATTCGCGATTATACGTGCAAGCGTTGTTTTCCCAACGCCGGGAGGTCCCCACAATATAAATGAAGCTACGTTGCCTGAATCTATCATGCGTCGCAACACTTTATCCGGGCCTACAAGATGAGTTTGTCCGATATAGTCGGCAAGCGTGCGAGGACGTAGGCGTTCAGCTAACGGGGGAAGTATATTCGTGTTGTTATAGTCTGCGTTATTCATGATATATTATAAATTTTCGGGCTGTGATTTTCGATAACAATAATTATAGAGAGCTTCGGCGGCACGCTCACCATCAACACCGGCAGAAACAATTCCTCCGGCATATCCGGCACCTTCTCCTGCCGGGAATAGCCGAGCAATATTTACGGAGCATAATGATTCATCGTCGCGAACTATTCTTACCGGCGCAGATGTACGAGTTTCGCATCCAACCACGATTGCCTTATCGGTCAAGAATCCGCGCGATTTTCGTCCGAATTCTTCAAACCCTTTTCGGAGTCGACGTGAGATAGGTTCGGGCAATAACTTGTCTACACGCGCCGGGTGGATGCCGGGAGCATAGGACGATGGGGGCAACGAAGTGGATGGCCGCGCTGCAACAAAGTCGGTCATACGTTGTGCCGGTGCATTTTGAGTCATACCACTTTCATCGTAGAATGTTTTCTCTATCTCTTCCTGCAGTTCCATAATTTTCAATGTCCCGGAGTATTTAGTCACATCTTCAGGTAGTATCTCCACAACCATTCCTGAATTAGCCCAGCGGGTACCACGCGAAGCCGGCGACATTCCGTTGACTGCCTGTTGATTCGGACCGCTTGCCGAGGGTATGACAAATCCGCCGGGGCACATACAGAAAGAATATACCGCACGGTCGTCAACACGTGTCAACATTGAATATTCAGCTGCCGGAAGGTATTTGCCGCGCCCCTGAGGATTATGATATTGAATTGAATCAATGAGTTGTTGCGGATGTTCGAGGCGCACCCCTATCGCTATTCCTTTCGGTTCGATTGCGACTCCGCTTTCGAGCAACATTCTATATGTGTCGCGCGCTGAATGTCCGGTAGCAAGTATCACCGGACCCATGTATGTTTCACCATCCAACGTGCCAACACCTTCAACGCTCAGCAAATCACCACTTTTATTGAGTAAAATTGAAGTGACGCGTGAAGAAAAATAAATCTCGCCTCCACAGCGTTTGATTGTCTTGCGCATAGCTTTTATAACCACAGGGAGGCGATCTGTTCCAATATGTGGGTGGGCATCAACTAAAATGTCGGTCGATGCTCCATGTTGACAAAATATCTGCAATATTTTTTCTATATTGCCTCGTTTTTTTGAACGTGTGTAAAGTTTACCATCAGAGAAAGCCCCTGCTCCACCTTCGCCGAAACAGTAATTTGAATCGGGGTCAACGATATCTCGTCGCGCTATTTGTGCCATATCTATACGTCGAGAATCTACATCTTTGCCTCTTTCTAACACAATAGGTCGCACTCCTAATTCTATCAATCGAAGTGCTGCAAAGAGCCCGGCAGGACCCGCACCTACTATAATTGCTTGGGGGGCTTTGCTTACATCTTGATAATCCACCGGATTGAGCAATGGTGCGTGCGGTGCATCTTCTCCGACATATACATCAATCGTTAGATTAATCATAACACGACGTTGGCGAGCATCAATCGACCGTTTTTTTATTACAATATCGCAAATTGCATTAGCATCGACATTTAGGATAGTCGACGCTTGAACTTTCAGCAACGATGGCGTTGCTGCAGTACGTGGGTCGGTTCGTAATTGCAAATTGTGTATCATGATTATATCTATTTGGATTGCGATGTTATTGAAAATCTATGATTAATACGACGCATCATAACAATAAGTGTTGCTAAAGCAACGAGAAAAGCAAGCAAATCTGATGCCGCCATACTTGCCCATACCCCATTAATGCCGAAAAATTCGGGCAAAATCAAGAGGAATGGGATAAGGAATATTAACTGTCGAGTAAGCGACAAGAATATTGATAGTTTTGGTTTGCCGATTGATTGAAAGAAATTAGTAATGACTATTTGTCCTCCTACAACCGGGAATGCGATAAACGATATTCTAAAACCATCGCGAGCTATATCTATAAGTTCTCGGTCAATTGTAAAGAAGCCGCTAAGTACGTCGGGAAAAAGTTCTGTAATACCCCATCCTACAATAGTAATACAAGCTCCAATAAACAATCCTTTACTCAATGTTTGTTTGACGCGAGCCCAATTGTTTGCCCCGAAATTATAGCCTAAAATAGGTTGCATGCCCTGAGCCACACCAAATACTATCATAACAAAAAACATTGTTATGCGATTTATTATTCCATAAGCTCCGACGGCAAGGTTTTCATCTCCAACTGCGCTATTTAGCAACGCTTGATTAATGACAATAACCACAACGCAACCGCATACATTCATTAAAAATGGTGACATTCCAACGGAATAAATTCGTTTGACCACCGGCCATGACAGCCATTTTCGATTTCTGTCGAAATGGACAAAAGAGTCTTTCGACAGGAAATGATGCAGTACCCAAACAAAAGCGACAGATTGCCCACATATCGTTGCAAGAGCGGCACCGACAATACCCCATTCAAGAACAAAAATAAATATTGGACACAAAATAATATTTACAGCAACCGACATCAATGCCGACACCATTGCTTTCGTTGGATAACCCGTTGCTCGCATTAGATTGTTTAACCCAATGAATATATAGGAAATCGGAGCTCCGGCAAGAATCACCTGCATAAATTCACGGGCATAGGGCAATGTTTCGGCTGTCGCTCCGAAGAACAACAATATTTCATCAAGAAAAATCAACGTCAACCCACCGAACAAAATCGAATGAATTAAACAAAGAGTCAACACATTGTTTATCACCTCCGACGCGCGAGCAATATTTTTTTGTCCCATAAAGATAGAACTGATAGTTGCGCCACCGGCTGCAATCAATACACAGAACGCCACAACCAAATTCATCAACGGGAAAGTAATGGCCAATCCGGCAATAGCCATCGAACCGACACCACGACCAATAAATGCCGAGTCGATAATGTTATATAGCGAAGTGACAACACTGGCAATAACTGCAGGCACTGAATATTGTATCAGTAGTTTACTGATTGGACTCGTACCGAGTATTGTCGGGTCGGAATTTTGTCTTGTTTTATTCATACCTACAAAATTAACGCTTTATAATATGAAATTAGCCGATTTTTGTCTTATTTTTGTAAAAAAATCAAAAATAATTAGACAACATGAACAACGACACTGCCGTACTATTCGACCTTGATGGAGTTTTAATCGACTCCGAAGGCTTATATACAGCATTTTGGGCAGAAACAGGACGCATATTTGGCGTGCCATCTCCCACATTTGCTGCCGATATAAAAGGGACCACTCTTAAAAGTATTCTCAACTATTTCCCCGGAGAAGAACTTAAAGCAAAAGTTATCCAACGTATACACGACTTTGAGGATACTATGCAATACCAACTTTTTCCCGGTGTTGAAGATTTTTTAAAAGCACTAAAACAAGCCGGCATCCCCACCGCAATTGTCACAAGTAGTGATGAAGTGAAGATGGCATGCCTTTATTCGCAATTACCAATATTGCGCGAGATGGTAGATGTGGTTATCGACGCATCAATGGTCACTCGCTCGAAACCCGACCCTCAAGGCTACATTTTAGCAGCCGAGAAATTAGGACGTGCACCCGGGAATTGCTACGTGTTTGAGGACTCGTTGCAAGGACTGGAAGCAGGTCGAAGTGCTGGAGCTACAGTAATCGGACTTGCCACGACCAACAGCATAGAAGCCGTTCGTCCGCTCTGCGATTATCTCCTACCCTCCTTTGTCGGCTTCAGCGTCTCTGACCTTCTCAATATTAAACGAGTTTAATCGCCTCTATTCCCGAGGAGTTTAACTTTTAAGTGTTTTTGGCTTGTCGTTGGATTCGATTGAGTCGTCGTCATCATCATCTACAGCCACAACCGGCAAACGCTTGCTCGCTTTAGCTCCAAGTTTACGTAGATTTTCGGCTCGAGTGATAAGATTTCCCGTTCCGTTACGCAATTTCTTTAACGCGTTGTCATAAGCGTTCTGCGTGCTTTCAATGCTTCGTCCAATCTTATTCATATCTTCTACGAATCCAACGAATTTATCATACATCTTGCCACTTTCGGTCGCAATTTCAATAACATTGCGCTTCATGTCATCTTGTCGCCACAACTGTTCAATCAAGCGAACAGCCGAAATAAGATGCGTGGGAGAAATGATAATGACACGACGGTCGTAGGCCTCTTGCCACAACATCGGGTCAAGATTCATTGCCGCCAAATATGCCCCTTCATTGGGGATAAACATCATCACAAAGTCAGTTGATTTATTACCGATATAGTCTTGGTAATTCTTAACGGAAAGCTCTTTGATGTGAGCCTTCACTGAGTTAAGATGTTTCTGAGCCAGCAACTCAGCCTCAGTTTGGTCGGCGGCATTGACCATATTTACATAGGCAGTAAGAGACACCTTAGAATCAATAACCACACAACGCCCATCGGGGAAATCAACAACAACGTCGGGACGTAAACCATGCCCTTGAGCATCGCGTAGAGTTGCACCGGTATCATCGGTCGTCAATTGAACATGGAAATGGATATCGCGTTTGAGCCCCGACTTCTCCAAAATTGTTTCCAAAATCATCTCGCCCCAATCCCCTTGCACCTTGCTATTGCCTCGAAGTGCATCAGCAAGGTCCTTTGCCTCCCGTCCGATTGTACGGTTCAATTCCATCATTTCACGCAGACTTTGCTGAAGAGAAAAACGTTCACGAGCTTCATTATTGTAGGTATCTTCCACCTTTTTCTTGAATGAGTCGATATTTTCACGCAAAGGATTCAGCACATCCTTAAGTTGCTGTTCATTTTGCTGCCTCAATCTGTCAGAACTGTTAGAGAGCACCTCATTGGCAATCAATTTAAATCGCTTCTCGCTATCATTAAGCATTCGTTCAAACTCCTTTCCCGAAGCCTCCTCAGCACGTTTGATACGCTGTTCGGCATCATGCTCAATTTGCTTGATTCGTTCAGATGCATTATTTTCTATTTGAGCAATTCTCTCATTGGCGGCATTTTCCGTCAACGACACACGTTCAATGGCAGCCTTTTCACGCTCCACCATTCCGGCAAATTCACCCTTCAATGCTATGTAGCGACTAATTATAATCACGATTGCCACCACAGCAGCAACAAGCATAACACACAAAAATATCGTCAAAACATCCATCAATATATATTTTTTACAACGTCAATATTATGCAAATATACGAATAAGCGAGCAAGAAATATCAAGCTTGCTTGAATATTTTTTACAGCGAGCGAAAGTATATTGGGCGTGAAACGTCAACTATACAAATTATGCGAGCAAAAACATGAAACTTGTTTCAATGTTTTTACCGCGAGCGTAAGTATATTGGACGCTCAGTAGCAAAAGATGTAGAAACGGGGCAACGCCCTCGTAAAGCGTAGCGCCATGGAGTGAGGTCGTCCTCGACCTCACATCTACATGACGCCTCTCAGCATGCTTTGAACTATTAGCACTCCTTTCACCGCGAGCGTAAGTATATTGGACGTGAAACGTCAACTATACAAATTAAGCGAGCAAGAAATATCAAGCTTGCTTGAATATTTTTTACAGCGAACGAAAGTATATTGGATGCTCAGTAGCAAAAGATGTAGAAACGGGGCAACGCCCTCGTAAAGCGTAGCGCCATGGAGTGAGGTCGTCCTCGACCTCACATCTACATGACGCCTCTCAGCATGCTTTGAACTATTAGCACTCCTTTCACCGCGAGCGTAAGTTCATTTTCTGCGAAACTGCGTTTTCTTATAAAAAATTAACGCAAAAAGGTGCGTTTTCCTACAAAATCAAGCCTTAAATAACTGCGTTTTCCGATTCGATAGCAACCCCGGCACAAAAAACAGAGTGATACCACCGAGATGGCACCACTCTGAATTGAAACTTAATTATCAGATTGTCAGATTCTATAGAATCTGATTGTCAATTGTCATTGAACCGGATTGTCGGAGTTATTGAATGGCGATTTTTTCTACTTTACGACCTTGTCGCTTGATGTAAACACCGGGCGCCAAATTTTCCGTAGAGTCGCCGACTTTCAATCCTGAGAGATTATAGATTTCAATCGGAGCGTTTGAATAATCTTCCCCATCAACAAATACCTCTTCAACTCCCGACTCAATGTCTTTAATAAAGAAGAACTCTTTCCACTGGTCGGCTGCTTGATAGTCAGCAATTGATGCTTGCGGAACATATAGTTCGCAATTCCATTTGTTAATATCGTCGAGAGCCTGAGTGCCACAAGTTGGAGGAACAGTTGCCTTGCTGTATAATTTAGTCATTGTGGTGCAGTCGGAGAATGCTTCTGTTCCAATCGTTTTCATGCCGGACCCGAAAGAGAAGAAATCAAGACTTGAGCAACCTGAAAATGCCCAATTCCCAATCGTTTCAACTCCATCTCCCATTGATACTGATTTTAATGCAGTACAACCATAAAATTCATTCTCTGATATTTCTGTTTCTTTATCGGTGATAACTACCGTTTCAAGCGAAGTGTTGCGATAGAATGGTGAATATCCTTTACCACTCGATGTTGGATATGTGATATTTCCACCGATATAAACGGATTTGAGCGGACAATCAGAGAATAATGGGCTTGAACTATTTGACCCGAGTGACAATTCTGTTTCGCGGTCAGTTATTGTCAATTCATCGAGAGAACTGCAATTGCCAAATACATTATTCCCTATTGAGGTAACATTCGCAGGAATTGTTATCGATGGCAATGATGAGCAACCGTAGAATGTTTTTTCTTTGATAGCAGATATTCCCGAACCGATTTTAACTGAAGCCAAGGATGAGCAACCTTCAAATGCCGAACTACCGAGGGACGTTACACCATCGTGCAAAATAATTTCGTCAATTTTATTACAATACGCAAAAGCATAATCTCCGATTGAACCATTGAATTCCGGATCAATTGTAGCCTTTGCTATATTTGTATTTTTATAGAAGGTATATGGTTTTACCGCCTTAATATTCATTTCTATACCTTTGAATGAAACAGTATTGCCGATATTAAAATTAGAGATAGTTGGGTCGTATGTGCAATCAATAGCATCGCACGTGCGTTCCGAAGGACTAACCGGCACATATTTAATACCATCGACTTCAAACATCGAACTGAGATATGGATAAATAGTTACATTACTTAATCCCGTATAAAGATTATTTGAAACATAATGAACGCTACTACTTAAGTTCTTATATCCCTCAGGAGGGGTATTTGTAAGCCAAATCACCTTTTTTATATCTAAATCCTGAAATGCACTCGTCCCGATACTTAACACCCCGGAGCCGATGGTTACAGACGTCAATCCGCTACAATCTCTGAACGCTTCGTCGCCAATCGATGAGACGGAACTGGGGATGGTAATCGACGTCAAACCGCTACAACCGCAGAACGCATAGCCACCAATCTCAGTGACGGAATTGCCAATAGTTACTTCTTTTAGCGTTGTCTTATTATAAAATGGAGAATAGCCATAGTAGGATCCCGTATCATAACTTAAATTTCTGCCAAGATATAATTTCACTAAAGGACAATCAGAAAAAAGGCCTTTGGAAGAGACATTACAACCTAACGATAAGTTTTCTGTACCATCTGTAATAATTAGTTCGTTCAAACCGCTACAATACCCGAACGCCACATTTCCAATCGAAGTAACAGAATTGGGGATAGTAACCGACGTCAAATCGCTACATCCAGAGAACGCATATTTTTTTATCTCTGTAATCCCATCTGGTATAACAAGATCCGTTATTACTTTGCCATTAAGTTTTAGATGGTGGGCATAATATAAAGGATTTGAAAAAGAATTTCCAAAATCAATCTTATACCATGCCGATAAGTCTGTTATATTCACTTCGGTCAATCCGCTACAATCTCTGAACGCATAGCCGCCAATCGAAGTGACGGAATTGCCGATGGTTACCGACGTCAAGCCGCTACAACCTTCGAACGCATAGCTGCCAATCTCAGTAACGGAATTGGGAATGGTTACGAACGACAATCCACTGCAACCTCTGAACGCATAAATGCCAATCGAAGTGACGGAATTGGGGATTACAACTGAAGTCAAACCAATACAATTAGAGAATGTACAATTTTTAATCTCAGTAATACCATCCGGAATAATAAGATTGGTTATCTCAGTACCGTTCAATTTTAGATGACCAGCATAATATAATGGATTGGACGATGTAATTTCGAAATTAATCTTACACCAAGCAGATAAGTCTGTTATATTTACCTCAGTCAATCCGATACAACCACTGAACGCATAGCCACCAATCTCAGTGACGGAATTGGGGATGGTAACCGATGTCAAACCGCTACATTTATAGAACGCATCATCGCCAATCGAAGTGACGGAATTGCCAATGGAAACCTCGGTCAAGCCACTACATCTACAGAACGCAGAGCCACCAATCGAAGTGACGGAATTTGGAATAGTAACCGACGTCAACCCGGTACAATCAGAGAATGCCCATTCCCCAATCGAAGTGACGGAATTGCCAATTGTGACTGATTTCAACCCGCTACAATCCTCGAACGCAGATTTCCCAATCGAAGTGACGGAATAAGTTGTCCCGGAAAATGTTACAGTTTTGGGAATAATGATTTCCCCTGAATATTCTATATAACTATTGTAATCGCTTCCTCTATAGGTTACTTCAACAGTTTTGTCAGTCGACGAAATGATATTGTAGTATATCCTATCAACTACAAAATCATAGGCGAAGGTATTTGTGCCAAGCAATAGGGAGCCAATTGCAATCAGCAACCTTTTAATTTTCGGTTTCATAATTTTTAGTTTTTGGGGTTAAATTCAAATAGCGAATGTGGTTCTCATCTCCCGTTGAAACCGTTAACTTTCTAGCATAAAAAAGGTGTGGAGAATGTATCTTGTCTTATCCGGTTCTCAGGTCTTGGCATACCTTCTGCATGGATAAGACAATAGCCCCACACCGATTAAGCCATATAATCATGCCTGCCATGGCAGAATATAAGCTATCAATGCAGGTGCCATTGCCAATCTCATCTTCATGCAAAATCTAAACTGCCAAGTTTGAGAAACCGAAGATAAAATTTCAATAACACCTTTTCAATAAAAAAGTGACCGCACACTCCATCGCTATGGCCCTACGTGCGTTCAACCACAAATTTACTAAAAAAATATCAATATGGGGCAACTTTTTTAAAAATAATATCTACAGTCGATAATTTGCATAAAAGGACTCGTAAAAAGATATTATAGCGTTCTTGCGCATTTTTTACAAAAAAAAAAGATTGTAATCATGGGCTCAGTCCAAGGGGCTGACGCAGCATGGGGCGAAGGCTTTTCGCTTTCGGAAAGGAGTAAGGATTGGTGAATTTGAGGGCTGGTAAGCCCTCAGTCCATATGCTGGCGCGATGGTAAGATATGGAGCGAAGGCCTACTGGCCTTCGGACGACACCATGACAAATACCGACAATCAATACTCGGTTAAGCCTCATCGAGCTAAAGGCTACTTTCGCTTCGCTTTCACGTCTTTGTACGTTATGAGGGCTGGCGCGATATGGGAGCGAAGGCTTTCCAGCCTTCGGAAGATAGATAGGGTTGAAATCATGAGGGCTGGTAAGCCCTCACTCCATAGGGCTGGCGCGGTGGTAAGATATGGAGCGAAGGCGTTCAGCATTCGGAAAGGAGTAAGGGTTGGTGAATTTGAGGGCTGGTAAGCCCTCGTTCCATAGGGGCTGGCGCGGTGTACTGTGCCCAATTATGATTGAATTTGAATTTTTCAATTGCGGAAGTTGGGAAGCATTTGGAAATGTGGAGAATAATTA
Organism: uncultured Barnesiella sp.; assembly: GCA_964462445.1. Lineage (GTDB taxonomy): Bacteria > Bacteroidota > Bacteroidia > Bacteroidales > Muribaculaceae > JAGBWK01. Next base: position 24,654 of record CAYWXG010000013.1, read on the forward strand.
TTAACTTTGCAGTCGCTTTTTAGCATCCCGTGTGATGGGAAATTAAGGAGCAAAACTTAATTTTGAGTAACACAATTAATTTAAAGAAAATGAAAGTATTTAAACTTACTGCTGAGCCTCGTACCGACCTCGGCAAGAAAGCTGCAAAAAACCTCCGCAGCGAAGGCAAAATTCCCGTAGTACTTAATGGTGGCGAACTCGTTGAACTTCCTTTCAACGGCAAACTTGGTGCCGGAGAGAAATTGGTGGAAATCGGCAACAACAAAGGTATTATCACTACCGACCTCGTTGTAACCATCGATGCTATCCGCAAACTCGTTTATACTCCCGAAATCTTTGCTGTAGAGATTGAATATAACGGAACAAAGAAAATGGCCGTGCTCAAAGAAATCCAATTCCAACCCGTTAAGGATACTATCCTTCACATGGATTTCCTCGAAGTAAACGACAAGAAGCCCGTTGTTGTAGAAGTACCTGTTAAACTTGAAGGTCACGCTGAAGGTGTTAAAGCCGGTGGTAAATTGAACCTCTCAATGAAGAAACTCAAAGTACGCGCTATCTACACCAACATTCCCGAACGTCTCGTTATCAACGTTGACAACCTCGGCCTTGGCAAAACTCTTCAAGTTGGTGAACTTAACTTCGAAGGTCTTGAATTGGTTAACGCCAAGAACGCTGTTGTATGTGCCGTTCAGCTCACTCGTGCTGCTCGTGGTGCTCAAGCTGCAGCTGCTGCCGGAAAATAATAAGTTAGCAGATGAAATATCTGATTGTAGGGCTGGGTAATATCGGTGACGAATATCGTAACACCCGCCACAACATAGGATTTAATGTATTGGACGCCTTAGCTGAGGTGTCCAATACTTCTTTTACTACAGAGCGATATGGCGATGTGGCCCACTGCCGACTTAAAAACAAGCAGTTGGTGTTGTTGAAACCGTCGACCTACATGAATTTATCGGGAAATGCGGTACGCTATTGGAAGGAAAAGGAGAAAATCGAGCTCGAAAACATTCTCGCCATCGTTGATGACATTGCACTACCATTTGGCGCTATACGTATAAAATCATCGGGGTCGGATGCCGGTCACAATGGTTTGAAAAATATAGCACAAATGCTTGGCACTCAAGCCTATCCCCGATTAAGATTCGGTATAGGGAATGATTTCCCTCGCGGTTGCCAAGTAGACTACGTCCTCGGGCATTTCACTCTTGATGAACGCCAAAAGTTGCCGACTCGAATTGATGTAGCTATTGATGCTATCAAGGCTTTTGTGCTTTCCGGTTTGCAATTCGCAATGTGTAATTACAACAATAAATAACAATGGCAAAAAGTGAGGAACGCATAGATAAATGGTTGTGGGCGATGCGAATATTTAAAACACGCACCGTAGCTACCGACTCATGCAAGAAAGGACGAGTCTGCGTTGGTCCGTCGGCTGAAAATGCCGTTGTTGTAAAACCCTCACGACTCATCAAAGTTGATGATATTGTTCACGTGCGCAAACCACCTATTACCTATTCATTCCGTGTCAAAGCTCTGACCGAAAATCGTTTAGGAGCTAAATTAGTGCCGGAATACATGGAGAATATAACTCCTCAAGCTCAATACGATCTTCTTGATGTGGTCAAAATTTCCGGATTTATTGATAGAAGAAAAGGGCTTGGGCGTCCCACAAAACGTGAAGGACGCGAACTTGCGCGTTTCGCTGAAGAGGTGAACTTCGGATGGGATTTTGATGATAGCGACCTTGACGATTCCGACAATCGATACAACTTTGATTTCGACGAAGACGATTTTTAGGGGATACGCATATTATTCTCTTCGATTCAATTTCTATCTTATTGATTCGAAGAATTCTTGGCGCAATGTAGCATTTTCAACAAACACACCATTATAATCTATCGTCGTTGTCACCGACTCCTGCTTTTCCACGCCGCGCATTTTCATACAAAGATGTTCGGCTGTGCAACGTGCAATTACACCTTTTGCAGAAAGGATTTTTTGCAATTCGGTGCACACTTGCTCGGTGATACGTTCTTGAACCTGCAAACGGCGGGCAAATATTTCTACAATACGCGCAACTTTGCTCAGTCCGATGATTTTACCGTCGGGTATATATCCGATAGAGATTTTACCAAAGAATGGCAAGATGTGATGTTCGCAAAATGAATAAAATTCTATGTCGCGAACTATAATCATACGCGAACCTTCATGATTAAAAATCGCGCCATTAACCACCTCTTGTACATTCATGCGATAGCCGCGAGTTGCATACAATAAAGCTTTCGCAGCTCTATGAGGTGTTCTGACAAGCCCCTCACGATTCGGGTCCTCCCCTATCAACTTAATAATGGCTTCATAGTGAGCAGCCAACTGATTTACCACATTTTCATCAAATGCGTTTGTATTCATAGCGTTTTCTTCAAGAGAGTTCTTGTCCATTGATAGAAATTATAAGCTCGCATTAATACGGTCACGAACGACCATTATATCGCCTTTATATGCGGGAAATGCCTTTTGCAATTCAATAGCTAAATCATCAGCCTCTTCTCTCGTTCGACAATCACCAACACGCAAACGCCAATATGGAGAATCGAATATGACGTAGGTTGATAATTCAGGAAAAGCTTGCGAGATAGCCCGTTCTCTTACTCTTGCTTGATTTTTAGCAGTACGAGCGTTATTATCAGAATAAATTTGCACCCTATATCCCCCCATTTTTTTAACTCTACCTGTTTTAGCGACTTGTGAAGCACTATCACCTTCCTCTACAGAAACCTTTCGTAGACGCATTTCGAGAGCTTCGGGATGTGAAACAGTAATTACACCCGAGCGATTAATTTGAGCCGTAATAGTAGTATCAGAAGGTTCTGATGATGTCGCAATTTGACTACAAGAAATTGCGGCGATAACAAGTCCGAATGATGATAATTTTCTATAAAGCTTCATTATAAATAGGAGATAACAGAGATGGAGATAAAAAAGGAGTGCAAGTAATAAAAAAAAATGTTGGCGTCACATTATTATAGCGCCATGACGCCAACATCAGTTATTTATCCCGTTTATTCCGGGAATTAATCTTTATAATTAAAATGCTTTTACGATACCCATGAATGATTCAGCATCGAGAGATGCGCCACCGATAAGGCCACCATCTACATTGGGTTTAGCAAAAAGTTGAGGAGCGTTGCTGGGCTTGCAGCTACCGCCATAAAGGATAGAAGTGTTTTCTGCTACTTCATTACCGTATTTTTCAGCGATTACGTTGCGAATAAATGCGTGCATTTCTTCAGCTTGGTCGTCGGTTGCAGTTTTGCCTGTACCGATAGCCCATACGGGTTCGTAAGCAAGAATAAGCTTTGAGAAATCTTCAGCGCTCATTTCAAACAATGCTTCTTCAATTTGAGTTTTAACAACTTCAAGGTAAGAGCCATTTTCGCGTTCTTCGAGAACTTCACCGATACAGAAAATAGGAGTAAGATTGTTTTCGAGAGCGAGAGCTACTTTTTCTTTAAGTATTTCAGAAGTTTCACCATAATATTGGCGACGTTCAGAGTGGCCAAGGATTACATAGGTTGCACCGGTTGAAGCAACCATAGCTGCAGATACTTCGCCGGTATATGCGCCCGATTTGTGATCTGCACAGTTTTCAGCACCGAGACCAAGTTTGGTTGAATCGATTACAGCATTTACCGAAGCAAGGTGAGTGAAAGGAACTCCGATAACTACATCGCAATTGGGGGTAAAACCTTTGAGGGCTTCATTTACATCTTTTGCAAGATTTACACCTTCGGCAAGTGTGGTATTCATTTTCCAGTTGCCGGCTACAATGTTTTTTCTCATTTTTTTATCTTTTATTGTAAATGTTGGAAATTATATTTTCTACTAATCAAGATTTGTATCATCTTGGTTTTCCGACTGCAAATTTAATTGTTTTTTTTGTCTTTTTGGCAATAATCTCAAGATGAATTCCTGTGTAAGAGCAATAATCAGCAAAATTGCTAAAGCGATGGCAGTGATTACATAGAAATTATGTCGGTCACTGATTTCAATACTGCTAATTGAAAGAGTATCATTTCCCAGTGCATCAATTGTTGAGAAATCAAATGCAGAAAGAGCACGCTTCCATTGAATTACTCCATCTCTAAGATAAACCATTGACATGCCACCACGTGAAAGTTGTTTAAGCGCAGTGTCTTCTACAATATAACAGGGATAATCGGCCATTGACACATCAAGCCAACGCTCTATTACTTCCGAATCGGCAGCAAGTAGAGCTATCATTGAGCCCCCGCTACGATTTATAGCTTTATTCATTTCATTAGTTGCATATGTATACGCGATATCTACACGATCAGACTCCGGGATTACAAGTATGAGCATTTCACCCTCATTGCTGATTGCTATATCGGTTACATCGTCATAGTCAACATCAAGTATTGAAAATCCAAAATCGGAATTGGAATTAGCGGTCACATCCCCTTCAATTCGTCTGACAAATGTCCATGTAGAATCCGGTAGACTATCTATCGAAAATTCTTGTTCTTTTCCTTCGCGCTGATACACCATTTTAATATCGTCGCTATCGTTGATTGCTTCACCGGTTAATACCGAATATAGATTTGTACCAACGGGATATGGGCGGAAATCGAGCATTGGCTGGAAATTATATCCATATAAACTGATTATTATTGAATACAATAATACCACTGTAACAACAATCCATTGTATTGCCGGACGATATAAGCCACGACGTTTTCGAGCATTAAATTGACATAAATAAAGTAGCGCTACCGTAATGAATACATTTTTCCAAAAAGTTGCGGCATTAGATATTTTCCACAACTCACCAAAGCAACCGCAGTCATCAACAGGATGTGATATCCATACATATGCTGTTAATGGCAACATAACAATCATTGACAACATCAACAGCCTTGGAGCCCATCGCTTTAAGCACCCTGTAAGAATCATAAAACCAAGGATAAATTCATAGGTTGAAATCGCTATGGCAATAACAAGCGTTATCGTGCGCGGTTCCGCCATTCCCCATGCCGTTAGATAATCCTCAATTTTAAAAATAAATCCCCATGGATCTATCGCCTTTGCAAAACCTGAAATTATAAATAACAGACCGACTATTATCCGAAGAGATATTACTGCATAGGGATTATAGAATTTTTCGGGCAGGAAATTAAATTTCTTGCCCGAACTATCCTTTTTCTTATTCGACTCTTGTTCTGATTTTACTGATGGTTGATTGTCAGAATTAACAGAGTCCGGCGTTTCATTTTCAGCAGATGATGTCAGATTATCCATTATTTGGGATTTGTGGCTTCAGTAAGTTTAATTATACCAAAAACTGCATAATTTATAATATCCATGTAATTGGCATCTATACCTTCTGATATTTTTGTTTGACCATCATTATCTTCAATCTCCTTCGTACGCATAAGTTTGGTAAGGATTATATCGGTATACGATGACACGCGCATTAATCGCCAAATTTCATCATAATCATGATTCTTGGCAAGCATTAATGTTCGAGTCTTTAACATATAATCATCATACAATGCTAATGCCGTCTCCGGTGACATATCCTTAGTGTCGGAGTATCCGTTGTCGAGTTGAATCAATCCAATAACACCATAGTTGACAATTGCAATAAATTCCGGGAGTATGCCCTCTCCTACCCAAGATTCCCCCTTAACTTCAAGAGAACGTATGCGAGTAGCTTTAATCAATATTTGATCGGTTATTGATTGAGGACGCATTAATCTCCATGAGGAACCGTAATCACTGAGTTTTGCCGCAAAAATATTGCGACATTGTTTTAAAGCTTTGTCAAACTGAGCTTCGGTATTTTGCATTTGAGTCGCTAATTTAAATTATTTATCAATGATATTTTTAAGCATTACCTTTAAACATATCTTTAATCGAGCCGATAGAACTCAACAATCCTGATGCTTCGTAGGGTATGTATATCGTCTTATTATCTTTACCCGACACCATTTCATTTAATGTTTCGATATATTTAACTGCGAGCATATATGTTGCGGGGTCAGTCTTGGTTGATGAAATAGCTTGGGCAATTCGTTCAATTGCTTGAGCTTCTGCTTCTGCTTGTAGCACTTTTGCTCTTGATTCACCTTCAGCACGAAGTATCTCTGATTGCTTCACAGCTTCAGCTGCATTGATACGCGATTCCTTTTCACCTTCCGAACGCAAAATTAGCGATTTCTTTTCACCTTCGGCATTAAGAATTTCAGCACGGCGATTTCGTTCGGCTTGCATTTGTTTTTCCATCGCTACACGAACACTTTCAGGAGGTGTAATATCTTGCAATTCAACACGATTAACTTTTACACCCCATTTATTTGTTGCGTCATCGAGAATTGCTTGCAATTTTGAATTTATAGTATCGCGAGATGTTAGTGTTTCATCTAACTCAAGTTCACCTATGACATTACGCAAGGAAGTCTGCGTTAATTTTTCTATTGCGTTGGGGAGATTATCTATCTCATAAACACTTTTCTTTGCATCAACAATTTGGAAATAAATCAATGCATTGATTTCGGTAGTCACATTATCCTTCGTGATTACTTGCTGCGAGGGAAAATCATAAACTTGCTCACGAAGATCGATTACTTTGGTTGTATACAGACGTGAAATATAACGACCGGTCGGCAGACGATCCATCGTACGAGTAAATATCATTTTGGGACGATCCACAAATGGGATAATTAAATTTAAACCCGCCGGCAATGTGCTATGATATTTACCCAAACGTTCAATCACGCGAGTTTCCGACTGAGGCACGACCTTAACTCCTGCTGATATCACAACTATAACTATCAGCACCAATGCTCCTATAAGAATTAATATATCCATATTATACGATTAATTTTAATTATATAATGTTGACTAATTATCTTTTCGGTTTAACTATAAGGACAATACTATCAAAAGAAACAATTTCTACGCTTTCACCTTTCGGTATTGGGCAATAACCCGCTTCAGCCTCGGCAAGCCAGCTGACACCATCAATAGTCACTCGACCGCGTTGACCTTCTGCAACTATTGGCTCTGCCACACAACCGATGCGCCCAATCATTGCATCCATATTACTTTTTTCTTTATCTCCTTTTGCCTTATTAAGCTTGTATTTTCGAATGATTGGAAATAAAATAAAAAACGCAGCGATAGCACCTACACTTGCCACCACAAATTGAACAACAATAGGAGCATCAATAGCCGCCGGGATTATTGCAGCCAAGCATCCTACTGATAAACACAACGCAACAATCGCACCTGAAAGAACTTCGGCTGTCAGCAATACAATTGTAGCTATTAACCATATGAGCCAAGGTGTCATATCTCTATTTTTATCAAGTTATTAAATTACACAAATATAAATATTATATTTAACTTCTGCAATATAAACAACAATTTGTCAATACAAAAAAAATAGCAGGCGAATAAATTCGCCTGCATTATATCTAAACTTTAAGTTGCAACGTAGATTAATACATTGCTTCTACACGCTTAAGATTTTCTTCATCTTGAAGGTTATAGTAACAGTTGCGAAGAAGAGCAAGAGCATCACTTGTGTTGTCCGGATCAACTGAATATGCTTTTTCAAGATATACTGTTGCTTCTTTAAACAACACGTTAACTTCATTTGTACGACGTTCATTATATTGCGCTGCAGGAAGAGTTGAAATCTCGTCGTCGAGGCGATATGCTTGGTTGCAAAGTTGACGTCCATATTGAAGTAATGCTTGTGCATTTTCAGGATTAACTTCAATTGCTTTCTTATAATTCTCCATAGCTTTTTCCACGTTTTCTTGAGAATCATAAAGTACACCAAGCACATAGTAAAGCTGAGCGTTAGTAGGATCTGCTTGGATATATTTTTCCAACAGCACTTGAGCTTCTTCAAACTGCTTATTCGCAATCTTATTATTTATGATATAACCGATATATTGATTATCTTCTGCGCCATAAAGAGGATATGCAAGTTCAGCATAATATGCCATTTTTGATGAATTTCTATCCATATTATAAGCAACCGCGATTGCATAGTCATAGATGGTCTTTTTGTTATAACCCTTTGCCAATGCACAATCAAAAGCATCAAGCGCCTCTTGAAGCGTTCCTGCCTGCCATGCTGCAAGACCCATATTGTAATAAATATCACATGCCGTAGAGTCGGGCATCGCAGCGGGAGCATTTGCACCTAACACAGAGTTATACGGAAGTTCCATATACATTTTCCACGATTTGTAGGCGTTGGAATAGTCCTGTGCATGCCACAAATTGACCGCTGATTTATTAAGGTCCTGATAATGACCCTGTACGAGTTTGATAATATCTTTTGAATATTTAGTCTTGATTTTACCTTTTTCATTAGGAATTGAATCAAGGGGCAATGCTTTGATTAAATAATCAAATGAATTCATTAGAGATACACCAATAGTTTTATCATCTACCGGCTTTCCCATTTGCTTCAATACTTCCTGATTGTCAAAATAATCCATACCTCCCTTACCGGCAACATACCATACATAAGGATGGTCTTTAGTTTCAGCATCGGTAAATGCAGGTTTCAATTTTTCAATTTTCTGAGGATACAGTTCGATGCCCGATTTAAGTTCTCGTTCTACCTCTTTGACCAATGAATTTTGTGCTACAGCAGTAAGCCCGGCAAAAAGACATACTCCTAAAACGCTTAATTTTTTCATGACTTAAGTTTATGAATGATGTAAATATTTTTAGTTATAATCAAATTACGTAGTGACCAAAGTTAAGAAACAAATACCTAATTACAAAATTAAAAGCATTTTTTAATACTTATTTGCTCTTAATAATATAATGAATTTATCTCCTCACATCATTACTTTGTATTTATGAAAATATCGGCAAAGACATTCTTTATTGCCTCTGCCGATATTTATTCTATTAATATTTATTCGTCTTCGGATGTTTCAACATCACCTTCATCTATAATATCATCTTCGACGACATCGTCATCATTAGCGTCTACTAAATCCAGACTTTGATCAACTATAATCTCATCTGCTTCAACTTTTTCAGCTTCTTCTTCGGGATCATTATCAACGCAACATACTGATGCAATTTCATCAGCACGTTTGTCAAGATTAATCAATCTAACACCCTGAGTAGCTCTACCCATGACACGAATATCATTTACATGCAGACGCAATGTAATTCCTGATTTGTTGATAATAACAAGGTCATTGTCATCGTTAACGCTCTTTAACGCGACCAACGCTCCGGTCTTATCTGTAACGTTAATTGTCTTAACACCCTTACCTCCACGATTGGTGATTCGATAATCATTGAGAAGTGAACGCTTACCATACCCCTTCTCAGAAATTACCATCACATTATTAGTTGACTCTGAAGCCATACAAATCATGCCAACAATTTCATCTGCGCCATCTTCATCAAGAGTCATACCGCGAACACCGGTACTTACACGTCCCATACATCTAACTTTAGATTCATGGAAACGTATAGCACGACCATTTCTGTTAGCCATTAATATTTCAGAGTTTCCATCGGTAAGATCCACACCTATTACTTGGTCTCCTTCACGAATGATAATTGCTTTCTTACCTTTAACCGTAATATGTGCATACTCGGCAAGAGATGTCTTTTTAATAATACCATTACGTGTAGCAAAAACAAGATAGTGGCTATTAACATATTCTTTATCTCCAAGCTGCTTGCAACTGATAAATGCATTAACCGCGTCACCGGGTTCAATGTTTAGAAGATTTTGTATAGCACGCCCCTTAGTATTCTTTGCACCCTCAGGCAATTCATAAACTTTTAGCTTGTAAACCAACCCTTTTCGAGTAAAGAACAACATATCCGAGTGCATTGACGCCAAATAAATGTACTCAATAAAATCTTCTTGACGAGCTTTGCTTCCACGCGAGCCTACTCCTCCGCGATTTTGAGCACGGAATTCACTCAACGGAGTGCGCTTGATATATCCCAAATGAGATACTGTGATAATCATATCATCGTCGGCATAGAAATCCTCTGCATTAAACTCTCCGGCAGTATAATCAATTTCAGTGCGACGTTCATCTCCATATTGCTCACGAATTTCAACAAGCTCTGTCTTCATAAGATCTCGACATACTTGATCATCGTTCAAGATAAGTTCCAATCTTGCAATGGTCTTTTGAAGATCATTATAACGATCACGCAATTTTTCTTGTTCCAATCCGGAGAGCTGCTTGAGTCGCATTTCAACAATTGCAGTAGTCTGCACATCCGTCAATTCGAAACGTTGAGCCAATGTCGCTTTTGCGTCCTCAGTTGTTGCCGATGCACGAATAATGCGGATTACTTCATCAATATTTTGAGATGCAATAATTAAACCTTCAAGAATATGAGCTTGACGCTGAGCCTCTGCAAGTTCGAATTTTGTACGACGAATAACGACCTCATGACGGTGGTCGACAAATGCTTGCAAAATTTCTTTTAGGTTAAGCAATTTGGGGCGTCCACCAACAAGAGCTACATTATTAACGGCAAATGATGCTTGAAGTTGTGACATTTTGTACAACTTATTGAGCACGACATTGGAATTTGCATCACTCTTCAACTTAATAACGATACGCAACCCTTCGATACTACTTTCATCTGAAAGATCCGCAATACCGTCAATCTTCTTCTCGTTTACAAGTTCAGCGATATATTTTACAAGTTCTGCCTTATTAACTCCATAAGGAATTTCTGTGACAATAATATTTTCATGCTCAGCCTCAGCTTCAATTTCCACTTTTGAGCGAATTAAAATACGTCCACGACCTGTTTCAAACGCATCTTTCACCCCATTGTATCCATAAATAATACCGCCTGTAGGGAAATCGGGAGCTGTTATATATCGCATTAGCTCCGGAATCGTAAGTTCAGGATTATCAATAAGAGCGAGGCAAGCATTAATAGACTCAGTAAGGTTGTGAGGAGGCATATTTGTAGCCATACCAACAGCAATACCGGAAGCACCGTTAATCAAAAGATTAGGTATACGTGTAGGCAACACTACCGGTTCTTTACGAGTATTATCATAGTTAGGCTGGAAGTCAACAGTTTCTTTATCGATATCAGAGAGCATCTCCTCCCCTATTTTCTTCAATCGCACCTCGGTATAACGCATCGCTGCTGCCGAGTCACCATCAACCGAGCCAAAGTTACCTTGACCATCGACGAGCATATAACGTAGAGCCCAATGCTGTGCCATACGAACAACTGTACCATATATTGAGGAGTCGCCATGAGGGTGATAGTTACCCATTACTTCACCCACACATTTTGCGGATTTTTTATAAGGGTGATTTGATGTATTGCCCATTTCGTTCATGCCATAGAGTACGCGACGATGCACCGGTTTTAGACCATCTCTAACATCGGGCAAAGCTCGCGACACTATTACCGACATTGAATAGTCGATATAGGCCGATTTCATCTCTTCTTCGATATTAATCTTAAAAATTTTATCCTCTTCTAACATTTTTATATTGATTAATGTTTATATTTTTACCGCAACTCCACTTAATTAATATCGCAAAAGCGAATTATTGCGGATAGTTTTATACTTATTATTTGGATATTTTAAATAACTATTTTATAGTTGACCACATTCATTAAAACACCATCAAAATAACATACAAAGATAATAAATTTCGGTGATTAAATTATAATTTTAACTCATGGAATTTTAACCGTTCCGCTAAATAAATGTTAAATTTTTCAGCACAATCAACTAATTATAGATTATTCTCTTTATAATGCAATGATTTTTACGACAGATTAGGACAAACACAAACTTTGGCACAATTATTGCTATTAAAAAAATAGTTGGTTTAACGTACCCGACTACAATATTATATTAGAACATAAGAAATAATATTATATGGAAATTAATTTCTCCGAAGAATTTAAAGCGGTTCTCGACAATTCCAAAAAAGAAGCGGCAAGACATAATAGTTCGATGGTAATGCCATCACACTTGTTGCTTGCACTTATATCCGATCCTTTATCAAAAGCCAGTTCTATAATTGAACGACTGACACGGGATGTATCTGTCTACAAATTGTCGCAGGACCTTGACGTTATGCTTTTTGAAACAGCGGTGCACGATAATGACAATATTACCGTGTCCGACCTCGCCAATCGGTTAGTTAAATTATCAGTTCTTGAAGCTCGTAATCTAAAAAGTGAAATAGTAGATATCGAACACATTCTCATGGCCATATTCCACAACTCCGAAGTACTGCGTCAAGATTTTATTAAGCCTTTCATAAGTGCCGGAGTCACCTACGAAGCATTATATAAAACATTGTCGAACAAAGCTGATGCTCCGCAAGCCGGAGCCGGGACTACCGACGATGATGATGACGATGATGAAGCATTTGCCCCCGAATCTGAGAAGCAAAATAATAGCAGAAGTTCACGTACCGCGTCAAAATCAAATACCGGAGACACTCCGGCGCTCGATAAATTCGGCAACGATATGACCAAACTTGCCGAGGCCGGTAAACTTGACCCGGTTATTGGTCGAGATGTTGAAATCGAACGTCTGGCACAAATACTTTCCCGTAGAAAGAAAAACAATCCGGTATTGATTGGCGAACCTGGAGTCGGGAAATCTGCTATTGTTGAAGGTTTGGCACTTAGAATCATACAGCGAAAAGTGTCACGTATTCTTTTCGATAAACGAGTTATATCTCTGGATATGGCGTCATTGGTGGCAGGCACTAAATATCGCGGACAATTTGAAGAACGATTAAAATCAATATTGAATGAGCTGTCTAAAAATGACAATATCATTCTATTCATTGACGAGATACACACTATTGTGGGAGCCGGGAATGCAGCCGGCTCAATGGATGCCGCCAACCTACTAAAACCGGCGTTGGCCCGTGGCGAAATTCAATGCATCGGCGCAACTACTCTTGATGAATATCGCAAGAATATTGAGAAAGATGGTGCACTTGAACGTCGATTCCAAAAAGTAACAGTTGAGCCAACTAATGCTGAGGAAACGTTAACAATATTGCGTAGTATCAAAGATAAATACGAAAGTCATCACAATGTCGTTTACACGCCCGAAGCAATTGACGCTTGCGTAGCTTTAACTGAAAGATATATCTCTGATCGTAATTTCCCCGACAAAGCAATTGATGCGATGGATGAAGCGGGCTCTCGCGTACACGTTACCAACATTGCCGTACCGGAAGAGATTGAAGCAATCGAACAAGAAATCATTGACGCCGGCCAAGCTAAAATCAAAGCCGCACAAGCCCAGAATTTCGAAAAAGCGGCGGCTCACCGTGATAAAGAGCAACAGTTGCGCAAACAATTGGAGATAGCCAAACAACAATGGGAAAAACAATTAGAACAACATCGTGAAACGGTAGATGAAGATAAAGTAGCCGAAGTAGTTGCTATGATGACCGGAGTGCCAGTGCAACGTATTGCTCAAGCTGAAGGCGCTCGACTTAAAGCTATGGCACCTCAACTTAAAGATGTAATTATCGGTCAAGATAAAGCTATTGAGAAAATTGTCAAAGCCATACAACGCAATCGTGTAGGATTGAAAGATCCCAATAAACCGATTGGCACATTCATGTTCCTCGGTCCTACAGGTGTCGGCAAAACTCATCTTGCAAAAAAACTTGCCGAGTATTTATTTGACTCCGCTGATTCACTTATACGTATCGACATGAGCGAATATATGGAAAAATTTACCGTATCTCGTCTTGTGGGAGCACCTCCCGGATATGTAGGTTACGAAGAGGGGGGGCAATTAACCGAAAAGGTGCGTCGACGCCCTTACTCAGTCGTATTACTTGATGAAATCGAAAAAGCACACCCCGACGTGTTCAACTTGCTCCTACAAGTTCTTGATGAAGGGCGATTGACCGACTCGCTTGGAAGGAAAATTGATTTCAAGAATACACTGATAATTATGACGTCAAATATTGGCACACGTCAGCTTAAAGACTTCGGCTCCGGTGTCGGCTTTGCAACTCGCCCTCAAAGCAAAGAGTACGAACATAGTGTAATCCAAAAAGCACTAAATAAAGCTTTTGCTCCTGAGTTTTTAAATCGTATCGACGATATCGTCATGTTTGAATCACTCGACAAAGACGCCATCTACAAAATTATTGACATTGAGCTCGCAGGATTCTATAAACGAATCGATACACTCGGATATAGTCTTGAAATTACAGAACGTGCAAAAAATTTCATATCGGAAAAAGGATATGACCGCGAATATGGAGCTCGCCCTCTAAAACGTGCCATTCAAAAGTATCTTGAGGACGCACTTGCCGAATTGATAATCGATGCATCAATAAATGTAGGCGATACTATTTCAGTAGACCTCAATGATGATGGCACCGACATCGTCACTCGCATTATCTCAAAAGAAAATAAAGAATAACACCAAAACAAAATATTATTATGCAAAAAGGAACTATTGGGGTAACGACTGAAAATATTTTCCCCGTAATTAAAAAATTTCTATATAGCGACCACGAAATATTTCTTCGCGAACTTGTGTCAAACGCTATCGATGCAACACAAAAACTAAAGACATTATCTTCGTTTGGTGAGTTCAAAGGCGAACTCGGCGACATGAGCGTTCATGTAACACTCGACAAAGATGCCGGGACTTTAACCGTATCTGACAATGGTATCGGTATGACAGCTGAGGATATTGACAAATACATTAATCAGATTGCATTTTCCGGTGCAGAAGAATTCTTGAAAAAATATAAAGACACGGCAAATGCTATCATTGGGCATTTCGGGCTCGGATTTTATTCAGCCTTTATGGTGGCAAAGAAAGTTGTAATTCGTTCATTGTCCTATAAAGAAGGAGCAAAAGCCGTAGAATGGGAATGTGACGGGTCACCTGAATTCACAATGCAAGAAATAGAAAAAACAAATCGCGGAACCGACATCATTCTCTATATTGACGAGGAGAACAAAAATTATCTTGAACAATCAGAGATTGATGCCTTGCTAAAGAAATATTGTCGTTTCCTTCCAGTACCCGTAATTTTCGGCAAAGAGCAAGAATGGAAAGATGGCAAATATGTTGACACCGACCGCGACCGCATTGTAAATTCAACCGAACCGCTTTGGCTCAAAAAACCGGCCGACCTTAAAGATGAGGACTACCTCAAATTCTACCATGACCTCTACCCCGGTCAAGATGATCCCTTATTCTGGATTCACTTGAATGTTGATTTCCCCTTCACTCTCACCGGTATTCTATACTTCCCAAAAATCAAAAACAATATCGAAGTAACTAAGAATAGAATTCAGCTATATTGCAACCAGGTGTATGTGACAGACTCTGTTGAAGGTGTCGTACCTGAATTTATGATGCTCCTACAAGGTGTAATAGATTCTCCCGACATTCCTTTAAATGTGTCACGTTCATACTTGCAAAGTGATTCTGCGGTGAAGAAAATTTCAGGATATATAACAAAGAAGGTTGCATCACGTCTTGAAGAAATTTTCAAAAATGACCGCAATGATTTTGAAGCCAAATGGGACGATATTAAAATTTTCATAGAATACGGAATGCTTACCGACCAAAAATTCTGTGATTCTGCGATGAAATTCACATTGTTCAAAGATGTTGACGACAAACATTTCACTCTCGATGAATATCGCACTCTCATTGAAGCACAACAAACCGATAAAGAAGGGACCGTAATCTATCTTTACGCAACAGATAAGACTGCTCAATATAACTACATCTCGACTGCTCAAAATCGCGGATACTCAGTATTGCTAATGGATGGGCAGCTCGATAGTCACTTCATCGGACTTCTTGAACAGAAGATTGAGAAGAGTCACTTTGTGCGTGTAGATGCCGATATTCTCGACAATCTTATTCGCAAAGATGATAAGAAAAATGTGGAATTGACAACTTTGCAACGCAACACTTTGTCGACTCTTTTCCAATCACAATTGCCCACCGTTGATGGCGCCAATTTCATTGTAAGTTTTGAAGCCTTAACAGAGAAAGACAATCCTGTTTTGATTACTCAAAATGAGTACATGCGCCGAATGAAAGAGATGGCTGCAATGCAACCCGGCATGAATTTCTATGGCGAGTTGCCTGATAGCTACAACCTCATCGTTAACACTGAGCAACCTCTCATAAAGCGAATTATAAATGCATCGGATGAGGCTCTCACCGCTATAGTTGAACCATTGCATAATGATATTGAGACAAAGAATGAGGAAATCACCAAATTACGTGACAGCAAAGAGGACTCCGACAAAACAAAAACTCTCGAATTGGAAAAAGAGGTAGGCGTTTTGCGTGAAAAGATGTCGAAGGAGATAAGTGAATACGCTGCAGCCCAACCATTGGTAAAACAACTTATCGACCTTGCTCTTCTTGGTAACGGACTTCTTAAAGGAGCTCAACTTAGCGACTTCATCCGCCGCTCGGTAGAACTATTATAAAATTCCAACTAATCCTAATACGTCATAGGAATTAATATTTAGGGCAATATTTATAAAATCTTAGTCGAGGGTGTCTCAAAACGAGACATCCTCTTTCTTTATGTCTGACCTTATGCGTCGCCGATTGGAACGGTCAAACTACATTTTCTCTGGAATGAAGACTTTTCACGAGCTGAACGAGGCTTTCCCATCCCTGCTCGATGAGAACGGCAATAGAAAGCCATTCGAACAGTTTTTGAATGATGTTCGTAAGATAGATGAGACATACAACAGCAATTATCTCCGGGCTGAATACAACTTTATTCAGGCTTCAGCTCAAATGGCTGGTAAGTGGGAACGCTTCATGGAGGATGGGGACCGTTACAATCTCCAGTATCGAACAGTCTGCGATGATAAGGTGCGTCCGGAACACGCAGCACTACATGGAGTAACACTACCAATCAGCGATTCGTTCTGGGAGGAATTCTATCCACCCAACGGTTGGGGTTGCAGATGTACGGTCGTTCAGGTTCGTAAATCGAAATATGCAATAACCGACCACGAGGAAGCAATGTCCCTCGGAGAACTGGCGACAGGCAAAGACACCAAAGGTATCTTCCGCTTCAATCCGGGTAAGGAGGAAAAGAGTGTGCCGGACTATAACCCATATACCATTCGTAGGTGTAAGGATTGCGACATTGCAAAGGGTAAGTTGAAGTTGGCATTTGTCCCGGATAACGAACTTTGTGCAGCCTGTGAGATACTACAGAAGTGTGTTGGCGACAGAACCAAGTCACAGACAGCGATTGAACGAACACACTATATGCACGAAATGGAGCCACTATTAAGTCGGAAGGTGGAGAAAGCCATTGAAGGTGGTCGCTTGAATGTGGGCTTTACCAAAGAAGGAAACAAGCACCTGTTTTCAGACACTTTCGGAAGAACCCGAATCATTACCAAAGAAGATTTGAAAGATTTGGCTACCTATCTGGAGAATGCCGAATATGTTGATGACTCCGCACTGACACACCCAAGAACAGATTATATAGAACATTTCTATTATTTCAAGGTTCAGGTGAATGGCAGATGGGTAAGGCTGAATGTGGCAAAAGAGGCACGAATAAGAAGAAACGGGCAAATTCAAGTTCAGTACTTCCTTTATTCTGTAAACGATATAGTAGAATAAAAGCAAAAGCACCAAAGGCGGCGGTTTGGTCTAAAATGCCTGCTTGCCATTCCTTCAATGCTTCTGCGTGCAAAGATAACAACATTTTTTCAAATAACAGCAAGATGAACAAGATTATTTCATTTCTAAATACAGCCTGAGACGCACCGACATTCTCGAAGTTCGTGTTTATTGAGTAATTTTGCACCCGAAATGGTGGAGTTCCCCATAAGCCGTGTGGTTTACCGGTCGAACAACAACGCGAACTCGAATGGCGGTGTGTCGTATGCGAACGCGAATAACGACTCATCGAATACGAACACGAACATCGGGTCGCGTCTCGCAAACAACCAAAAACAAATCCAATCGGCGTACAACACCGGGGACGTGTCCTCAATGTCGTGCCGAGGGGAACAAGCCTCAGCAACAGCAGCCTATCGGTTGGAAAGCTGAAAAATTAAATGGACGGGTAGAGTTTGGTAGGTCGTATCGATTCGAAGAACTTAGGCCCAAGGAAGGAAGGCATTAGCCAAAACTAAAAGTATGCGAAGAGAAGGTTACATCATCGAGGAGATTATCGACTACTCCAATATGGCGGAGTCGTTCAAGCAAGTCCTTCGTGGCAAAAAAAGCGGAAACGCTGCCGACAAGGGCGGTACCTTCTTGCGCATCAGGAGGAGGTAATATAGGAACTGACAAACAGATTGCTGACGGCTCATTCAAGGTCAGCGGTTATCGGGAGAAAGAGATTAATTCCCGAAATGAAGAAGGAGGTTCTTTACAATAACATTCGTAAAGCGGACTATCCACCTGTAACGGACTACCTCGAAGGCATCACCGTTGTATCGCGTGACTACAAGGAAGTATTCGCACAATACAAGGACACCCCGAATGTGGTGTTCTTGGTGGATCCGCCTTATTTGAGTACCGAAGTAGGCACTTACAGTATGTACTGGAAACTTGCTGATTACCTCGATGTGCTCACCATATTGTTCGGACATAAGTTCATCTATTTCACTTCAAACAAGTCATCTATAGTAGAACTTTGCGATTGGCTTGGCAAAAATAAAAACATCGGCAATCCATTTGAGAACTGTCGATGCAAAACTTTTAATACCACATTGAATTTCAATGCCCATTATACTGATATGATGCTGTTCACAATGCTTGATTAATTCCAAAATCTCGCCAGGCGATACATCTATATGTGTCAATACTTTCTACAATATCCTCATGGTTATGATTAGTGGCGGTCTCAACAATGTCATAGGCCGCATTATTGTCAGCTATCTTTCCGGTCGTAATATTCACAAACTCAGGTAATAAACAGTCGTAATCAAGCAATGTGTGCATCTTTACAGCACCTTTCTTTGTTGTATAATGCGCCCAATCATAGACCGACATAGTCAATGATACAAGCGTTGAATCCAAAAGTTTTATGGGCATCTTAAAGCGAAACTTACTGCGTTGCCATTGTGCTTGCTGTCCGAAATGGCCATAGAGCATATAGAAGATGTCGCGAAAGACGCTACTATCGCGATTGGCATTTTGATATGCTACCGTAGATTTACTTGGTGCACGACTTATTCCTAAATGATTAAGATTGCCTGTTGCCGATTTTAACCCATTGGAGATGTCACGAACAGAATCACAGCAGGAAAATTGACAAAAGCTCATACTGACAAGTTGGCTCCAAGTGTCATAACCCTTGCAATGCTTGTCTGTTCTTGCTGTCCGAATAATTTTTCGGATATTTTCTTTCGGCATCTTGCCGATTACTTGTGCGAAAAGTGTTATATTTGCCATAAGGAAGTTGAGTGATGGGGATCACTACTAAAGTAGTCTTTTCTGCTTTAGTTTTCAACTTCCTTTTTTATTTTTTTTCAAAATTATTTAGGACAATATTGGTTGCCAATACGAAAAAAGGTGTTTGTGTACGCCATATAATCTGTGCCATCAATAGCGCAAAAGGTCTCGAATTAAAGACATTTGATTTCCAATAAAAAAAGCCACGCCGGACCCGAAGGCTCCCCGACCTGGCAGATTGGATGTTGCAAATTTACTAAGAATTTCGTTACTTCCAAAAAAACGAAAAAAATTCCATTAATAATTAATAATTGTAAGGGTAATAATTGTAGGGGTAATTGTAAGGGGGATAAAAAAAGCCCCCGGCATGTTAAATCGTCGTCTCACTTACTTTTTAACAAAAGTAGTTAAAATGCTTCGCCGATGGCGAAAAGTATTCCCGAGGTGTTTCTGCCAAATCCGTAGTCAATACGCGCATTTACATTATGCTTAAATTCAAAACGTATACCAACACCAAAATTCGGTAGCCATTCCGGTTTAATATCCTTATTTTTAAATTCCTTAAGCGCAGAGAAAAGTGTAGCTCCGCCAACCCATGCAGTAACACCTAAACGTCGATACACATTCTGACGATATTCGATTTGTGATGCAATTTGACAATTGTCAATATATGAGCCCATATAATAACCTCGCATACGAATTCCATCAGAAGCAATCATCTCTCGCATAGTCCATGGTGTCTTCGATGTGTTTATACTTGCGTATAAATCATATGCGAGAACTGCACCTTTCCAAAGTTTGAAATAGGTATTGGCAATGAATGTATGATTAAAGAATGATGCCGGAGCAGAGCCAAACTCTTTCCAATAGAACATCGGTCGATAAGCGAAGTGTAATCCTCGAGTTGGTGTAAGCAAATTATCGCGCGTATCAAATTCAAATGACAGACCAATTCCTGTAACATAATACTGAGGACGCTCATCGAGCAAATACTCCGGATTTTTAACATTACGAGCATCGGTATAATCAGCATTCAAGCAAACACCTGCATAAAAGTTACGGTTAACTCGATAAATATAATCGGCTTGAAGATCAATTTGACGACGGTCGTACATCGATTGAGGGTTATTGGCAGTCTGTTCCGAATTAATACCCCAAAATTCGAGACTTTTGCGATACAACTCAACCTTATAGCTAAGGCGTGAGCGTCGATCGGTAAAAAGATTATTTCCTTTGAAAGTTAGCACATAAAATCCATTGAGCGATGCATTAATTGACATAAACACATCGGACGGTTGCATTATAGAGTCAGTACGGTCTATTCTATAAAGCCCCGTAAGTGCCCCTCCAATACCAAACCCTGCCTCACGAGTATATGATGGTGTTATTGCAAAACTCATATCTAATGGTTTTTCATGAGTTCGGTCAATATTTCCTCGTATCAAAGTTGAAAGATACTGGCGAGCCCACTGTGGAGCCCATTTAACCAACGATATTGAGTCAGCATAATTAGTCTCTTTCGATATGAAGTCAACAGAAAGTGCTTTATTTTTGTTAAAGGTAGAATCAGCTGGAACAACAATAGGTGGTGTACGAAAAAAAGGATTGGTTATTACGTAGCCTGCATCATTAACTTTTTCATCTGCAACATATGAAGTGCCGGCAGGATTTTCTGCCGACACCACTAAATATGAGATTGAAAAAATTAATGATATTATGACTTTACAAGCCTTAGCCATGTTAAAATACTATTTTACTTCCTCGGCATCAACATCCTCAACACTATTTTCAGAATCTGTTGATATTGCCGAGTTGGAGCTTATGCTAACATTATCCGCATCAATACAAATTGATTCTTCAGATTTCGACTCTTCGTTATCTTCCGGGATAGGAATTTCTGTTTCAGCCTGATTGTGTGCGGCTTCATTTGCGGAACGTGCAGCGAGAATCTCTTCCGTACGAGATGTCCATGGACGTTTTCCAAATATCTTTTCAACATCCTCTGTAAATATAACCTCTCGACTGATAAGCACATCGGCAAGTTGATTGTGTCCGGATGCATGTTCTTGTAGAATCTTTTTTGCACGTTCGTATTGTTCTGCAATAATACGAGACACTTCTTCATCTATAATACGAGCACGCTCACCTGAATAAGGTTTGGAAAATCCATAATCTTGCCCCGTAGAATCGTAATAACAAATATTAGGGAGACAATCACTCATGCCATAATACACCACCATAGCATAAGCTTGTTTTGTCACACGTTCCAAATCATTGACCGCTCCTGTAGATATACGACCGAGGAAAAGTTCTTCTGCGGCACGTCCACCTAATGTAGCACACATTTCATCAAGAATAGCCTCACGCGGAGTAATTTGTCGTTCTTCAGGGAGATACCATGCAGCGCCAAGAGCTTTCCCACGAGGAACTATTGTAACCTTAATCAAGGGATTTGCATAACGTAGATGCCATGATATTGTTGCGTGACCAGCTTCATGAATAGCAATTGAACGCTTTTCCTCATCGGTAGTAATTTTTGAACGCTTTTCAAGCCCACCGACAATTCTATCGACAGCATCAATAAAGTCCTGTTTTTCTACCGATTTTTTATTATTTCTGGCTGCAATTAATGCGGCTTCATTACAAACATTTGCAATATCAGCTCCAGAGAATCCCGGTGTCTGACGAGCGAGCAATTCAATATCAACAGAATCGTCGATTTTAATTTTCTTCAAATGAACTTTGAATATTGCTACACGGTCATTAAGATCGGGAAGTTCTACATATATCTGTCGGTCAAATCGCCCGGCACGCAAGAGAGCTTTATCGAGGATATCAGCACGGTTGGTAGCGGCCAATATAATCACACCACTATTGGACCCGAAACCATCCATTTCAGTGAGCAATTGATTGAGTGTATTCTCACGTTCATCGTTTGCTCCCATATTAGGATTTTTGCCACGAGCACGACCCACTGCATCAATTTCATCGATAAAGACAATACATGGGGCTTTTTCTTTTGCTTGACGGAAAAGGTCGCGCACACGCGATGCTCCAACTCCAACAAACATTTCCACGAAATCGGAACCCGACATTGAGAAGAAAGGCACATTAGCTTCACCTGCAACCGCCTTAGCAAGCAACGTCTTACCAGTACCGGGAGGGCCTACCAACAATGCTCCTTTTGGTATTTTTCCACCAAGGTCGGTATATCGTTGCGGATTTTTCAAAAATTCCACAATTTCTTCAATTTCAGTCTTCGCTTCCGACAATCCGGCAACATCTTTAAATGTCACTTTATTGGGACTATCTTTATCGAAAATCTGGGCTTTGGATTTACCAACTGAAAATACACCATTTCCTCCTGAGCCACCACCAGACATTCTACGCATAATCAGTATCCAAAAAACGACTAATAAAATAATCGGACCGAATGACCAAACATACGACATAAAATTTGCACCTTCTTCATATTTAACCGGAGCATCAAAACGTCCGGCATCAGTCCAAGCTTTAAGATCGCGTTTAAACTCACCTACATCGCCAATATTTGCCCAAATCTTAACCTCTTGATTAGAGCCCGGGGTATATTGACTTTGATTAAATAGTGTACTTGCCAACGAGTCGGACAAATAGGCTGTTGCTTTATCATTATTAGTCTCTACAACCAATTTGAGGATTCCCGATGGTTTGTTGGTCAACGTATCATTGGGAGCTATAATATTCTCAAATTCAGTATAACTTTTCTCTTGATTAATGGAGTTATCGTCGAGAAAATATAATCCGAAAAGAAAAAAGAGGATGATTGCATACATCCAAAACATACTGAATTTTATCTGTTTTTTATTTTTTTGTTCCGGCATAATATAGTTATATCATTTTACTAATGTTCGACAAATCGATTATCATAAAAGCAATTGTCTGCTTACAATGCCTCATTGCTCCTAATCCAAATCCGGGACATTAGTAA
Organism: uncultured Barnesiella sp.; assembly: GCA_964462445.1. Lineage (GTDB taxonomy): Bacteria > Bacteroidota > Bacteroidia > Bacteroidales > Muribaculaceae > JAGBWK01. The sequence goes on from CAYWXG010000013.1 coordinate 48,116, forward strand.
CAACGGCATCGCTCCATAAATCTTCCAAGTTGTAACGTTGACGTATCTCGGGACGGAATACATGAACAAATATATCACCATAATCAATGACAATCCATTCGGCATTGGAATATCCATCATAATTATATGGTTTCACTCTTTTTTGTTCAAGAAGATGTTCGCGGACATTATCAGCAATAGCACTTACTTGCATTGTCGATGAACCTTCACAAATTATAAATTTTGAAGAGGCAGCACCTTCAATATGGCTAAGGTCAACAACTGTGATGCTATGTCCCTTTTTATCTTGAATTCCTTCGATAATCAGTTGTTCGATATTCTTATTTTCGCTCATTAAAAATTATTGAGTTAAAATGCTGTTTTATGAGAAAATAATTAATTGAAAATGAGTACAAAGATAATAAAAATTTTGAGGCAATTTTTATTATAACACCTAAAAAAGGTAAAAAGTCGAATAAATGAACAAAATTGTAGAGTCCAACAGCAAATGCAAAATTAGTTCAAGTTTGCGAAAAAACGATT